>CACLRF010000004.1 GCA_902609235.1 uncultured Pelagibacteraceae bacterium | reverse complement strand
TTTTTTAAATTTAAAAAGAAGGTAAAATATATGAAGTTATCAAAAACAATTTCGGCACTATGTTTATCTTTAGTGCTAATGATAGGTAGTTTTGGAACAGCTAATGCTACTAAAAGACTACATGCTGCTATCGCTGACTGGACAGGTGGAATAATTACTTGTGAAGTCGCTGTAGCAATTCTTGAAAGAGAAATGGGTTATAAGATTAAACAAACAGTTTTTCCTTCAGGGACTGGTCTATGGGAAGCTATTGCAGCTGGAGAGTTAGATTTTGCTTGCGAAAGTTGGCCAAGTTATGCTGAAGCAGATGATGTAATGTTTAATGAAGACTTAATTTATGATGGTAAAGTAGTTAAATCTTATAAAGGAGATGGAACAGTTGACCTTTTAGGAACTACTGGAATTATAGGTATGTCAGATTACTGGATTCCAAAATATGCAGCAGATGAATTAGGTATCAAAACTTGGAAAGACCTAAACAAGCATAAAGCTAAATTTGCAACTATTGAGACAGGTGGTAAAGGAAGACTAATTGGTTGTCCGGTAGCTGGTTGGAACTGTCATGATCAAAAAAGACTTGATCTTTTAGGTATAGATTTCCAAGCAGATGAGTTAGGTACAGAGGCTGCTGCAATTGCAGAAGCAAAAGCTGCTTACATGAGAAAAGAACCTTTCTTATTATACCTATGGTCACCACATTGGTTTTTTGGAGAGTTTGACATGGTAGGTGTTCAACTTCCTGAGTACGCAACTTGTGAAGGTGATACATTTACTGAAGCAAATAACTGGAAGACTTGTGGCACAAAAGGATGGCCTGCAACTGGTTGGGACAAAGACTATACCATGAACTACGGAAATCCTGCTACTTTTGCTAAAGCAGAACATTCTGAAGCAAAAGCTTTTTTTGAGAGAATGAAATTAGAAAATATTGACCAAGCTAAAATGTTGGTTCAAGTTGATATCAAAAAAAGAGATGTTAAAGAAGTTGTTAACGAGTGGTTGGACAACAATCCTGATAAGTGGAAAAGTTGGTTACCAAAATAGTTATTTAGTAATTATTTAAATTAAAGGGCTTTGATTAATTTCAAGGCCCTTTTTTTTATTCTTGATTATTTGGATCTTGATCGTTTGATAAGCTTTCTTCTTCTTGCATTTCCTCTAAAGAAGTATCTCCACTTTCCACATTTGTATCTATAGGATCTGACATTGGTGTTTGAGTCGAATTTTGTAATTCTTCTAAATCATCATCAGATACTTGAATTTTTTCAGGTGTCTTTCTTGCTCTTTTAGATGGTAAAATTGGAGTACCACTTTTTGAAATTTCACCTTTATACATATTTTCAAAATCATCACCAATATCTTCATCATCTTCAGCACCTTCATCTACTTGCTCAACATGTTTTCTTAGCTTGTAAATTGCACTTTCAGTTAAATCTGAAACTTTGATTTTTTCTTCTGCAATTTCTCTTAGAGAGATGACTGTATTCTTATCATTATCTCTATCTAAAGTTGGCTCTATTCCTGAATTAAGCTGTGTGGCTCTCTCCTTAGCTACAAGCACTAATTCATAAGGGCTATCTACTTTATCTATACAATCTTCTACAGTAACTCTTGCCATGCGGAGTATCTACACAGTGAGTCTTTAAAAATCAAGGTCTATTTTATAAATAATTTGGATTTAGCTTATTTTTAACCAAATAAAGAAGGATAATTGAGCCAAAGATGTAAGTTCCTGAAACAACAGCTATATGTTCAATTGAAAAACCAATATCAATAAAGAATCCAAATAAAGCTGTGCCAAAAGCTGTTGAAAATACCATTAGTGCTGTTGTTAAAGCCTTTATAGATCCAATATATTTAACACCATAAATCTCAGCCCAAGTTGAGGAACCAAGAACGTTTGCCAGGCCATTGGTTACTCCAAGTAAACCAAAAAAAACAAAAGAAGATAATGGTGCATTAAAATAGTAAAGAACTACAGTTGAAAAAAAAAGTGGGACATTCATATAAATTAATAATTTTCTACTTGAAAATTTATCAATTAAAAAACCAGATATAAAAAGAGTAATCACTGATAAAATTGAGTAAGACATAAATGATTGTGCAATCACATAAGGTCCCCATTCTTTAGAAGAGGATATAAACGACTGATAAACAAAAGATCCTGTAGCAATCCATGGCATGGCTAACATCGTCATACAAATAATATAAAATCTATAATCTTTTAAAACTTCTATTCTTTTCCATTGTTTAATTTTTTTATTACTCTCTTCTAATTTAGATTCTTCTCTAGTATCAAGCTTAACCTCTTTAACTAAAAGAAAAGTTGCAATAGGCAAAACAAGTATAACCAAAATAGAAATTGAAACCCAAATATCTCTCCATTCTATAAAAGTTAATAAAAAAACAATTAAAACTGGCATTATAAATTCAGCCAATGACAACCCTAACCAACCTGTACTTAAAGCCCTACCTCTATTTTTTTCAAAAAAACGAGATATGGTTGTTGTAGCTGTGTGACTTGATAATCCTTGTCCAGCTAAACGCATTAAAAAAATTCCTACAAATAAAAAAATAACTGATGAAATTTTTGAAAATATAAAACAGGAAGCTGATAAAAAAATTATTACATAAGATGCGAACTTTAATATATTTACATCATCAATTTTTTTTCCAATCCAAACTAAAACAATACTACTTAATAAAGTGGCTGATGCATAAATTGAGCCAAATTGTCCATGTGTAATTGACAAGGCTTCTCTGATACTAGAATTAAAAAGACCAAGAAAAAAACTCTGTCCAAAACTTGAAAAAAATGTAAAAATAAATCCAAATACAATTACTTTTAAACTTAAACTTTTAAACATAGAAAAAAATTATGACTTGTAATGTTGCTTTCATAGGCCTTGGTGTTATGGGTTACCCAATGGCTGGTTATATATCAAAAGCTGGACACAAGGTAACTGTTTTTAACAGAACCAAATCAAAAGCAGAAAAATGGATTAAAGAATACAAAGGTAAAATGTCAGAAACTCCAGCAGAAGCCGCAAAAGATGCTGAATATATTTTTACATGTGTTGGAAATGATAATGATTTAAGAGAGGTTACTTTTGAAAACAATGGTATATTTAAAACAATAAAAAAAGGAGCAATCTATATTGATAATACCACTGCCTCGGCAACAATTGCTAGAGAAATTTATGATCATGCAAAAAAAAATGGATTTGGTGCACTAGATGCTCCAGTTTCTGGTGGTCAAGCTGGTGCAGAGAATGGCGCACTGACAGTTATGATTGGTGGAGATCAAGCTGACTTTGATAAAGCTAAAGATAAAATTGATTGCTACAGTAAAAAATTGAAACTACTTGGTAAAGCTGGTTCTGGACAATTAGCTAAAATGGTTAATCAAATTTGTATAGCAGGATTAGTTCAAGGTTTGTCAGAAGGAATAAATTTTGGAATGAAGGCTGGATTAAATATGGAAGATGTTATTGAGGTAATTTCAAAAGGTGCGGCTCAGTCATGGCAAATGGAAAACAGATATAAGACTATGATTGAAGACAAATTTGATTTTGGATTTGCAGTGGATTGGATGAGGAAAGATTTAAAGATTGCTATGGAAGAAGCTAAAAATAATGGATCGTTATTACCTATCACTGAAATAGTAGACAAATATTATGGAGAAATTCAGGAGATGAGAGGTAATAGATGGGATACTTCAAGTTTAATTAAAAGATTTAGGAAGTAATATGCAACCCTCATACTATGAGGATTTCTCTGAAATAAAAATAAAGATATGGTCTTTACTAAATAATGCAGTTAAAGATCGTGGTTCACCTTTTAGAATTCCAGTTTTTGCCTGTGGAAATCAAAACGATATTGATGGAAGAATTGTTGTTTTAAGAAAATCAGATCAAGCCAACAATCTTATACAATTCCATAGCGATATAAGATCAGACAAAATTGAAAAATTAAAAAAAAATAATAATGCTGCGATGTTATTCTATGATAAAGATGAAAAAATCCAAGTAAGACTAAAAGTTGAATGCATCATTAATCATGTGAATGATATTACAAAAGAGTCATGGTCTAAAACTCAACATATTAGTAGAAAATGTTATCTTGTGGATAACGGACCAGGAACAGAAACTGACAAACCTACTTCAGGACTAAAACCTGAGCTAGATAATTTTGATTACACAAAAGAACAAAGTGAAGAAGGTTATAAAAACTTTACTGTTATTCAGTGTAAAATCAAATCTATAGAATGGCTTTATTTAGCAGCAAAAGGTCATAGAAGAGCTAAGTTTGATTTAGAAAATAATAAGGATACTTGGCTAGTCCCTTAAATTCCTTTAACAATAATATTGCTTCCAATAGCATTTGCTAATCGTATATCTTTAACTGGTTTGTATTCCTCTGAATGATACCACTCCAATGCTTTTTCATATGATGGAAATTTGATTATCACTATTCTGGGAAAATTATCTTCTCCTTCAACTACTTGATGATCACCTCCTCTAGCAAGATACTCTCCACCATATTTTTTTATTACCTCCGGTACCTTATCAACATACTCTTTATAGTTTTCAGGATTAGTTACTTTTAATTGTGCTATCACATAACCTGCTGACATAGTTTTCTCCCATTAAAAAATTGATTTTGAATATTTTTTCCAATTATCTTGGTAATGTTTTGTATTTTCTAAAACTGCTTTTTTTTCCTCATCAGTGACTTCTCTTATTACTTTACCAGGAGAACCAACTACTAATGAATTATTAGGTATCACCTTGTTTTCTGTGATTAAGGCCTTTGCTCCAATGATACAATTCTTTCCAATTTTAGCTTTGTTCAAAATTACAGCGCCAATCCCAATCAAACTATTGTCTCCAATAGTACATCCATGAAGCATAACTAAATGACCAACAGTAACATTTTTTCCTACTTTTAGTGGGCAGCCTGGGTCTGTGTGCAAAACACTTCCATCTTGTACATTAGAACCTTCGCCAATATGAATATTTTCAATATCTCCTCTAAGAACTGCATTAAACCAAATACTTGTATTTTTTTCTAAAGTAACATCTCCTATTATTGTAGCATTCGGAGCTACCCAATTTTCGCCAGAGTTTTTTGGTTTTTTATCTTTTAAATCATAAAACATAATCTATATATTTTACATTATGCCTATACAAACTCCAATATGTGATTTTGGTCAAAAAGCTGTTCCATTTAAATTAAAATCTACTGATAATAAAATTATGTCCTTAAATGACATCAAAGGTGAAAATGGAACTTTGATAATGTTTATTTGCAACCATTGCCCATATGTAAAAGCTATTACAAAAGAATTAGTTGAAGATTGTAATGAATTAAAAAAAATTGGCATCAACTCAGTTGCTATATGCTCGAATGATTTTATTAATTATCCTGACGACTCGTTTGATAATATGGTTAAGTTTTCAAATAAAAATCATTTCAATTTTCCATACTTACATGATGAAACTCAAGAAATTGCTAAAGCATATGATGCTGTATGCACTCCAGATTTCTTTGGTTATAATAAAAATTTAGAACTTCAATATAGAGGAAGATTAAGAGAACTTAAAAAGTTTATTCCAGTTAAAGATGGGGAGAGTGATCTACTAACAGCTATGAGGCAAATAGCTGAGAATGGGAAAGGTCCTGAAGATCAAATACCAAGTGCGGGCTGTGGTATTAAATGGAAGTATGATTAATGTATCTAATTGTAACTAGATCATTCCCACCTGAGTTTGGTGGTATGCAAAATTTAATGTGGGGTTTATCAAGAGCATTATCTAAAAACTTCATGATAAAAGTTTTTGCAGACTATATAGAAGGTCACAAAGATTTTGATGAACAAGTTTCTTTTTCAATTGAAAGAGTGGGAGGAATTAAATTACTAAGAAAATATAGAAAAGCACAATTAATTAACGAATATGTTAAAGAAAATAAAATACATGGTATTATTGCTGATCATTGGAAAAGTTTAGAACTTATTAAAACCTCTAAGAAAAAATACTGTTTAATTCATAGTAAAGAAATCAACCATCCTAAAGGTTCTAGTCAAAATAAAAGAGTGGTTAATGTTTTAAATAATGTTGAAAAAGTTATAGCAAACTCTCAGTTTACAAAAAATTTAGCAATAGAACTTGGAGTTAGTGCAAACAAAGTAATAATAATAAATCCAGGTGTGGATCCTGCCCAGGAATTAAACAAAAAAACTTTAGATAAAGTTGAAAGTATACTTAAGGTCAAAAGTCCGAGACTAATCACAGTTTCAAGATTTGATAAACGTAAAAATCATGAAAAAGTAGTGATGGCTTTAAGAAATTTAAAACAAAATTATCCTGATATTGTTTACATATGTGTTGGATATGGAGAGGAAGAAGAAAATATTAAGAAACTGGTGAAGGAACTAGATCTTGAAGCACAAGTTATGTTTTTTAAAGATATTAGTAATGATTTAAAAAATGCATTAGTTTCAAAATCAAATATCTTTATAATGCCATCCATAATTCATAAAAAATCAGTTGAGGGTTTTGGTATCGCTTATGTTGAAGCAGCACAATACGGTGTTCCATCGATTGGTGGTAAAGATGGTGGAGCTGCAGATGCAATAGATCATGAAAAAACTGGTTTAATATGTGATGGAAATAATCTTGATGAAATTTATTCTTCAATTTATTCAATTTTGGAAAATAAAAAATATTTAAAGCTTGGAAAAAATGCAAAAGAATTTGTAAATAAATTTCAATGGTCAAAAATAATTGAAGAATACAAAAAGATACTAAATTGATTTCAAATAATAAATTAGCAATTTTTTTAATTATAATTTCAGTTTTTTGTGGGACATTGATGTTAACTTTTTTAAAATTGGCGCAAGAAGAGGTTAATGTTTATGTTGCAGGTTTTTTTAGATTTTTATTTGGTTTCCTGGTTATTTTCCCTTATATGTTAAAATCTAAATTTGCAGTTTTTAAAACAAAACAGCATAAAAAACATTTTTTAAGAGCGGTTTTAAACTTACCTTCAATGCTGTTGTATTTCTCAGCTTTGGTAATGATGCCAATTGAAAAAGCTACAGCAATATCTTTTGTGGTTCCTTTCATAGTAACTATTTTGGCTGTTTTGTTTCTTGGAGAAAAAATTTATATATACAGGAGTTTTGCACTAGTTTTAGGATTTATTGGAATGTTAATAATTTTAAGGCCAGGAATAATTGAAATCTCTACTGGTGTTTATATGGCACTAGCCTCATCTTTTATGTGGTCAATAGTGATTATAATTACAAAAACTATTACAAAAAATGATAGCTCAATTACAATTTTATCTTATGGATATACTTATATGACAATTTTTAGTTTCATTATTGCATTGTTTTATTGGCAAACACCTAGTTTAAAAATTTTGATTTATTTATTTTTTGCAGGCCTATCTGGTACATTATTGCATCTTTGTATTAATCATGCTTATAAACTAGTAGATGTGAGTATGACACAACCATATTCTTTTCTAAGTTTAGTCTTCGCTTCTTTAATTGGCTATTATGTTTTTAGTGAAACACCTGATCTCTTCACTTGGATTGGTGCTATTGTTATATTTTTAGGTGTTTTCATCATGTCATATCGTGAAATGAAGCTTGATAAAGAAATCATTAGAAAACGAATAGATATTAAATCTTAATTTTTCTTCTTAAAGGTTTTGTAAATATGCCAAACTACAATTAAAATTGTAGTAGCTAGGATGCATGCAGTTAATGTTCTGTCCCACAAAAATTCCCACGAACCATTACTTAATAATAAAGATCGTCTCAAGTTTTCTTCCATCAATCCACCTAAAACAAAAGCTAATATTAAAGGTGGCATCGGGAAATCATATAATCTTAAAAAAGTTGCCACTACAGCTATCCCAATCATTAAATAAATATCAAAATTATTAAATGACATTACATAAATCCCAGTAACAGAGAAAAATAAAATAAGAGGAATTAAATAATTTTTAGGAACAGCAAGAATTCTAGCTATGTAAGGAATAAGTGGTAAATTTAAAATCAGCAAAATTACCATTCCAATATACATAGACATAATTATTGACCAAAAAATTTCTGGATTCGTCATATAAAGTCTAGGACCAGGCTGAACACCAAAACCTAAAAGAGCCCCTAACATTACAGCTGTAGTTCCACTCCCTGGAATTCCTAAAGTGAGCATAGGCACAAAAGATCCTGAACAAGCAGCATTATTTGCAGTTTCTGGTGCGGATAAACCATTTACACTTCCTTTACCAAATTTTTCTTTTTCTTCATCGCTGACTACATTTCTTTCCATTCCATAAGCTAAAAAAGATGCAATTGTTGCACCAGCTCCAGGTAATACACCAATTAAAAAACCAATCACTGATGATCTTGGTATTGTTTTGTACATTTTAGTTCGTTCTTCTTTGTTAATTTTAATAGAACCTAATTCAGTTAATGAAACTTGTTTAGCAGCACTAGTTGGATCGTTTCTTTTTAAAATAATTGTCAAAGCTTCACTCATCGCAAAAGTTGCCATCACAACTAGAACGAAGCTAATACCGTCAGTTAAGTTCATATTATTAAATGTATATCTTGTGATATCAGACAAACTGTCTTGACCAACTGAAGCTAACATCAAACCTAAAACAACCATCATCATTGCTTTTAAAAATTGTCCTTTAGATGAAAAAGCGGCAATGGCAGTTAAACCTAAAATCATCAAAGCAAAATAATCAGGTGATCTAAAAGATAAACTTACTTTAGATAAACTTGGTGCCAAGAATAACAAATAAATTGCAGATAAAGTTCCACCTGCAAATGAGCTCCAAGCTGCAATGGCTAAAGCTTTTCCTGCTTTACCTTGCTGTGCCATCGGATAACCATCAAATGAGGTTGCAACTGTTCCTGGAACACCAGGGGCATTTAATAATATTGAAGAAGTTGATCCACCAAATACTGCTCCATAATAAACACCAGCCATTAAAATTAATCCAGTTGCAGGTTCAAAACCATATGTAATAGGTATCATCAAAGCAATTGCTGTCATTGGACCAAGACCAGGAAGCATTCCAATGATTGTTCCAAAAAAACAACCAACCATAACCATTAATATATTTTGGAGTGTAAGTGCTGTTGTCAATCCAATTAGTATTCCTTCAATCATCTCATGACCCCTATTGATTGTAAGAATGGATCTCTTAAATAAATATCAAGTATACCATGAAGCAAATACATAAAAGCAGCAACAAATGGAAAGGATAATAAAAACATTAAAATCCATCTTCGTTCTCCTAAAAAATAATATGAAGCAAATAAAAATAATGAAGTGGTTAAAAAATAACCAACTTTTAAAATTGTAGCTCCATAAATAATTGCAATTAATATAAGTATAACTGTTTTTTTATATTCTAAATTTTTATGTTTTACTTTTATCGTATTTGGGTCAGGTAAAATAAGTTTTAATCCAGAAAAAAATAATCCTGCATAACCTAAATAAATTGGAAACGTTTTAGCATTAAATGGAGCATTTTCATCGAATGTGAAAACTTGAATTTGATAAGCTAAATATAAATAAAATACTGAAAAAATAAAAAAGAGCAGTGATATAATTTTTGTAGTATTTATATTCACTGCTCTAATTTCAAATAATCCTAAGGATTATATCACTCCTAGTTTTTTCATAAGAGCTGTCATTTCTTCTGTTTGTTTTTCTAAGAAAGATACAAACTTACCTTCAGGGTTATAAATATTAACCCAAGCATTTCTTGCTCTTACTGTTTCCCATTCAGGGGTTTTTTGTACATCGCCTAGCATTTTTGCAATTGCTGCTTTATCAGAATTGCTCATACCTGGAGGGCCAAAGAAACCTCTCCAGTTAACAAATTGTACATCATACCCTTGTTCTTTAAGAGTTGGTGCATCTGGTGCATCAGAAACTCTTGAAGGAGCAGTAATACCAATAATTGTTACTTGATCTCTTGCACCCATCAATTCACCTAAACCAGTTGAAATGATTTGAGTTTCTCCAGATAAAAGTCCAGCTAAAGCTTTTCCACCAGCATCATAAGGAATGTATGCAACAGCATTTGGATCTGCACCAGCAGCTTGGAATGCTAAAGCTCCAATCAAATGGTCCATACTTCCTCTTACTGATCCACCAGCCATTTTGATTGAGCTTGGATCTTTTTTGTATGCATCAACTACATCTTTAAAGTTTTTGTAAGGTGAGTTTTTTGCAACTGCGATAGCACCGTAGTCACCTATTACACCAGCAATTGGCACAACATCTTTATAAGATAAAGTTCCACTACCTTTTACGTAACCTTCGTGTCTAGTAATTGATCTTAGAACTAATGGTGTAGATTGAACTAACACTGTATTAGCAGGTTTAGTATTAATCATGTAAGCAAGTGCTTTACCACCACCACCACCTGACATATTTTCAAATGATGCGCTTTTTAACATTCCAGCTTTTGTTAAAGCTTCTCCAGTACCTCTAGCAGTTCCATCCCAACCACCACCAGCACCACCACCGATTACAAAGTGCAATTTATCAATTGCTACTGAGTTCGAAGTTGTTGCTGAGAATATTAGGATTGCTGAGAATAATACTGAAACTATTTTTTTTATGTTTTTCATTATTTATCCCTCTCTAATTTAAAAATGATAGTTAATTATAGTCTTAATCTTTATGCAACCTGTAATTAAGTAACACAACTTTGAATTGAAACTATTTTTTTAAAATAATATTAATAAATCGTTGAGTTTTATTTTTTAAATAAATTATTTTTTCACTTAATACACTAATACATTTTTTATTATCTTTTACATAGTTGATGATAGAAGCTTTATAAATGGTTAAACATCAAATCAAACATTATCTTGAAAACACAAAACAAGTTTTTTCAATTAAATTTATTTCTGTTTTAATAATTTCTTTTCCTAGCGCGATCACTGCTCAATATTTTAATATTCCTCTTGCTTGGTTTTTGGGTCCAATGATTATCACGTCAATTGCTGCTTTATCAGGTCTAAAAATCATTATGCCAAAAATTGTATTAAGCTTTATCTTGATAATTTTAGGTTTGCATATTGGAAATTACATAGACCAAAGTCTGTTAAATCAAATGCTTGATTGGATTTGGACTTCATTAATTATGTTAATCTACATAATAATTTGTATTTTAGTTGTCGCTAAATACCTCCAAAAATTTGCAAGTTATGGAGAAAAAGCTTCAATATTTTCAGCAGCTCCTGGTGCACTGGGTCCTTTAATGATTTTAGCAGAAAATGAAAAAACAGATTTATCTCAAGTTGCAACTTCTCACTTAATTAGATTAATAATCATAATAACTGTCATTCCATTTATTATAGTTAATAATACTGACAACAATGTTTTATTAAATAACGACTTCAATTATTTTGCTCAAAATCATTTAAATTTAATTTTACTTATTATTGCATCTTTGTTTTTTATTTTTGTTTTTGATAAAATTAGAATTCCTGCAGCTTTACTTTCCGGAACATTATTTGCGAGCGGCTTATTGCAAATTACTGATATAGCTTCTTATAAATTACCAGACGAAACAGTAAATTTTTGCCTGTTAATTCTTGGCTCTTCAGTTGGTTGTAGGTTTGCTGAAAAAACCGTTAAAGAGATAGCTAATAATTCTCTTCATAGTATTGTAGCTACTACTATTTTGGTAGTATTAGGTTTAGTTGCAGCATATGTTGCAACATTTTTTGTTGAGACAAATATTTTAACTTTAATACTATCTTTTAGTCCTGGTGGAATTTATGAGGTAGCAGTTATAGCAATTGCTTTTAATTTAGACCCAGACTTTGTTGCTTTTCACCATATAATAAGATTGCTTTTCATACTTTTTACAGTTCCTATATTTTTAAGAGTATTAGAAAAAATTAAGAAATAATTTCAGAAAATCTTTCAAAAACTTTTTCTGCTGAAAGTTTAGATAATTCAGAAGCTTGAATTGCTTTAAAATTTTTCCTTTCGATACTTACTTTAAAAGGAGTTGTATGAGATCCAAATAAAGCGATTCCTTTTGAACCTAAATGTGCTGTCATATGCGCTGGTCCAGTATCATTTGCAACAACAAATAAACTATCTTTTATTAATGTTGCTAATTGAGAAATATCTAAAGCTTTACCATTATCTAAAACACAAAGTGCATTAATATTTGATGCTTGTTTAATTTCACTCGGCCCAGGTGCAATTACTACTTTAAATTTGTTTTCTGATTTTTCATTAATCATAGAAATTAACTCATTATAATAAGGCCATTTCTTTGAAGTTAAATGAGGCGAACAAAAAGGAAAAAGAAGAATATATTTGTCTAATTGATAATAATTTTTTATTTGAGATATATCTGTTGTGCACCAAGAAAAATCAGGTCTCAAAGTATGATTTGTATTTATACCTGAACTTTTTAATTGATAATCAAATCTAGACAAAACAGAGTCTTTATCAAAATCTTGTTTTGAAGTTCCTTCAAGTAATGTTGTATCAGTAGATGACCAGGTATCTTTTGTTGCTTTTGGAAATAAAATTTTTTTATAAAAAGCTGTTCTGCTTGAGTTCTGTAGATCATAAACTTTAGAAAAATTATATTTTTTTATTTTTTTCATTAATGAATATAAGTAAATTAGGTTTAGTCTTGATAATCGCTTATCTAAAATAACTTCAGAAATGTGAGGATTTTTTTTGAATAAATCAAAGTATGGCTTGGTTGTTAATAAATGAATTTGATCATCTTTATGATTTTCAGAAATATCTTGAATTGCACCACAAGCTTGGGCTATATCTCCTAAAGATCCATGTTTAATAACTAAAATATTAGACATATTTATAACAACTTAACATAGTATATTTTTTAATGAATAAAATTCTAGTCGAAGTATCGGTTGGTGAGTTATTGGACAAAGTTTCAATTCTAGAAATTAAACAAGAAAAAATTAAAGATCCTGAAAAGCTGAAGTTCATAAAAAATGAACATTCAATTTTAAAGTCTCAATTAGATCTTAATGTTAAGAAAGATAATGTACTCGAAAAATTATTTAATGTATTAAAAGAAATAAATTCTAAATTATGGATAATTGAGGATGAGAAAAGACTTTGTGAAAAAGAACAAAATTTTGGAGATAAATTTATTAAACTTTCAAGAGATGTTCACTTTTTAAATGATGATAGAGCAAAAATTAAACTTGAGATAAATAATCATACAGGTTCAAAAATAAAAGAAATAAAGTCATATACTAGTTATTAAAAACTAATCGTACTTAAAAATACCATCTAAAAAGTCTGATGCATTTTCCCATGGATCTCCATTAGGCCAAATAATTTCTTCAAAACATGTGTTATCTAATTCACTTTTATTTTCTTTTTTATAATTATCTATTTCATAATTAAGCTCTAATTCATTTTCAATTATAATATTTGATGGTGCATTTTTTTTCCATATAAACTTATCATCTATATTGCTTAAAAATCCCAAGTACAAAATTTTTTTATTTCTTACAACAGCTTCAAAAAAAGCTGAACTAACCCAAAAAATTACAATATCACTATTCTTTATAGAAACATTTGTAGGTGTTGTTTTATCCCATACATTTTTTAATTCTTCTGGTGGATGTAAATTACTCATTCCTCTTACATGAGGAAGAATTTTTAAATTTATATCTTTTCTTTTTACTAATTGTTTGAAAAGTTTAAGCATTCTTTTCCAATCTCTTGTATGATATTGATTATGAGAAATTATAAGTACATTTTTTTTTGTATTATCTTTAGAAAAAGTGTCTGAACTGTATTTATCTAAAATTTCTACCCACTTTTTTGAAAATCGTAAATTTCCAATAATTTCTTTAGATTTTATATGATATTTATTTTCTGCTTCCCACTTATTACCTAATATAGCTATATCTTCACAATTATTTTCATGCGTATCTTTTTTAATATCATGAAAATGATAAACATAATGGCGAACTGAAACTATTTTAGCTTTGTCTTTAAAATATGTAAAAAAAGATTTTTGTATTTTTTTATTTGTATTCCCATCAGTAAATACAACATATTTATCAAAATCTTTACATAACTTTGATGCTAAATGTTTTCCTATTAGATCACTATCTAAATACTTACAAACTCTTTGGCAAAGACCTTTTAATTTCAAAATTAAAAAAACTGGAATTAAAGATTTTTTTTCTAATACTCTAGTGAACGACCATAAGTATGTAAAAAAAACATTTAGAAAACCTTTCAATTCAAAACTAGATACATCTAAAGTGTCAATATTTTCACTTTGAAGTATTTTAACTATATCTTTTTTTGGTTTCACTTTATGTTTAATAAAATCATCTCCAAATATAACTACACAATCAATTTTTTTTTGATTACATAAAATTACATATGGTGCTAAGTGATCAAGTGCATTATTTGAATATGCATAAAATATAGCTTTAGTTTTAATACCAGACATATTTTTTAATTATTGATCTTAAAATTTACATTGTAGTTTAAGTGAATATTACTTTTACAAAAATTCATGATATAGACAACTAAAATGAATATATTAATTATTAAAAACTCTTGGAAACCAATCTTCTCTCATCAAATCTCCAGTTTTCAAACTAATACCATCAAATGGTGGTGAAGTTGGTCCTCCTCTATCAATATATTTAACATCATCTCCGATAAATCTCATTGAAAATGCTCTTCGATACTTAGAAGTATTATTTCCAGTTGAGCCATGAACAATTTTAAAATTAAACAATACAGCATCACCTAAATTTATTTCTGGTAAAAAAATATCTTTTTTAAATATCTCTAACAAAGGTAAATCCATGAAAGAACTATTGTCATTATACCAAGGCTGGTTATTGGACCATTTTGTAGGTCTAATTAATTTTGGCCATTTGTGAGAGCCTAAAATCAGTTTAAGATTATTTTTTTTATCAACATCATCTAATGGAATCCATAAACTTCCTGTGTCATTACCATCAACACAATAATAAGGCATATCTTGATGCCAGGGTGTTTCTTTATATGTACCTGGATCCTTTATAAAAATATGTTCATGAAAAATTTGAATAGATTTAGAATTAGTTGCTTCAGCAACTAATTGAGCACCAGGTGAATTAAATATACAATCTTTAAATTCCTCTATTCTTTCCCAATTACAATAATCTTCAAAAAATCTTCCGTTATTATCATTTACATTTTCTCTTCCATGCTTACTTGGATTGTCTAAAACTTTTTGAAATCCTGTTCTAAGTGGCTCAATCCAATCTTTAAATAATTCTTTAATTATTATCACACCATCATTTTGATAATCTTTAATTTGTTTATCAGATAAAAACATTTCTATTGTTGAAAGCTGTATTTTTTCTCTAAATATTTAATCACATTATGAATGATAAAAGTCATAAACAAATAAATTCCACCAGCAACAATGAATACCTCGATTGGTTTAAAAGTTGTTGAAATTATATATTTAGCAACTCCTGTTAAATCCATTAAAGTTACAGTGCTTGCTAAAGAGGTGCCTTTCATCATCAAAATAATTTCATTTCCATATGCTGGAAGTGATTGTCTAATAGCAATTGGAATTTGAATTTTATAAAAGATTATTTTGTTAGATATTCCTAAGCTTTTTCCAGCTTCAACAATGCCTGGTTTTATTGTTTGAAATGCTGATCTTAAAATTTCAGAGGTATATGCACCAGTATTTAAAGTAAAAGCTATAATTGCACACCAATAAGGTTCTTTTAAAATAGCCCATAGAAATGTTGTTCTTAAATATTCAATTTGGCCCAATCCAAAATAAATTATGAAAATCTGGACCAATAATGGTGTTCCTCTAAATATATATGAATAGCCATAAGCAAATTTATTGATAAATATATTTTTATTTAATCTTAAAATTGCAAAGAAAAGACCTAGGAACAATCCTAAAAATAATGATGCAGATAATAATTTTAAAGTAACTACTGTTGCTCCTAAAAGTTTAGGTAAACTAGTGATCATTAAATCAAAATCCATTAATACCCCCTGCTATACTTAACTTCTAACTTGTTAATTAATTTCATACTCACGTAAGTAAGGAATAAATATAAAACTGCTGCAAATGAATAGAAGAATAATGGATCTCTTGTAGATCCTGCGGCAATATAAGATTGTCTCATTATCTCAACTAATCCTGTTACTGAAATAAGAGAAGTGTCTTTTAAAGTTATTTGCCAAACATTACTTAAATTTGGAATAGCGAGTCTTAACATCTGGGGGAGTATTATTTTATAAAATTGCCCAAACTTATTTATTCCAAGTACCTTTGCTGCTTCAAACTGGCCTTTGTCTATTGATTGAATTGCTCCCCGAAATACTTCAGTTGAATAAGCTCCAGAAATAATACCAATAGCCATTGAACCAGTAATAAAGGCATTAATTTCTATGTATTCATAATAACCAAAGATTGAAGCTACATACATAATTGCCCCACTTCCTCCAAAAAAGAAAAGGTAAATTACTAATAGTTCAGGTACCCCTCTAATAACTGTTGTGTAAAAATTACCAACTAAATTTAAAGTTTTGTATTTCGAAAGTTTTAATGGAGTAAAAATAAGTGCAAAAAAGAAACCAACAAACATTGCTGTAATTGATACAGCTATAGTCATTAGGGTTGCGTAAAATAACTCATCACCCCAACCTGTTTTACCAAATGCTAGAAGTTCCATATAGATTGGCGACTATATATTATAGTCGCCAAATCTGAAAATAATTACATAGATGCGTCGAAACCAAAGTGTTTAATAGCAAGTTTGCTAATAATACCTTTTTTTCGAGCTACATTAATTGCTCTGTTGAAATCTTTAAGTAATTTTGCATCTCTTTTTCCAATTGCATCATCACCACCTTGTCTAATTCCAACACCTACACCATTACCAAATGCACCACCTGAAAAAGTTGGTCCAACTAAAACAACTGATTCGCCTGATTTGTCAGCATAATCTGTAAATGCAACTGCTGCAGCTAATGCAACATCACATCTACCAGATGTTAGATCTAGGTTAACTTCATCTTGAGTTTTATAAGTTCTTACATTTACACTTCCTACATCACCTGACTCTAAAAAGTTTTGGTGAATAGTTCCTGTTTGTGTACAAACAGTTTTACCAGCAAGTGCACCTGTTAAAGTTTTAAGAGCTTTTTTAACATCTGAGCCACCTAAAGAAAGATTAATACCTTCGGGTGTATCCATTCCCTCTAAACTTGAACCCTTCATTACTGCAAGTGACGCAACTTCATCTGCATATCCTTGAGAAAACGTAATTGTTTTTTGTCTTTCAGCCGTAATTGACATACCTGCCATTATTGCATCGAACTTTCTCATTAATAATGCGGGAATCATTCCATCCCAATCTTGTTCAACTATCGTACATTCATGTTTCATGATTGCACATAGCTCTTGAGCTAACTCAACCTCAAAACCAATAAGATTACCAGATGCATCTTTTGAGTTCCATGGTGGATAGGCACCTTCAGTTCCAATTTTTACTTTATCAGCGAACACGTTACCGATTATTAGTAAAGAAGCTAGAACTGTTAAAATAGTTTTTTTGAATATATTCATTATTATCTCCTTTAATTAGGAACAGTTATTTCACAATTTTATATAAGAAAAAAGAAAATTAATGATTTATAGATGAAGAAAAATTCCAAGAACAATCAAAACTAGGTATATAAACTCTTGATAATTTTGCGTTCCCAAAATTTTTATTAAAAACATTCAGCCAGTTTTCAACCTGTTGTGGTTTTTTGTCCTGACTACCGACTTGTGCTGTGATAACTCCCTTTGGTTTTAATATTCTGACTAATGAATCCATGTTTTTCGCAGCTAAATCTATACAAAATTGATCATCATTTAAATCAACAAAAATATGATCATATGTATCATCACTTACTGATTTAATACTTTCAAAAGCATCACCCCAAACACATTTTACAGAATTTTTTTCAGTAGCTTTTTTTCCAATATCTCCAAGATGCTTGTTACAAACATTAACTACTTCAGGATCTAGTTCATACCAATCTACAAAATTAAATTTTTTAGAAATACACTCTCTTGCAACTCCACCATCACCACCACCAATAATTGCCGCTCTTTCATTATTTACATTTAAATCCAAACCAGAGCCAACAAATGTTGAGCTGTATAAATGTTCGTCTGTTGAAGCAACTTGTATTTCACCATCTATAAACAAAGATTTTCCAAACTGTTCTAAATCTAAAATTTCTATGTGTTGACCTACTTTAGATTTAAAATCTTCCAAAACATCATTAACTACGTAAGATTTTTGTAACCCTGGCGAACTATAAATATCATGATAAAGAGATTTTGTATCTCTATTAAATTCTTTTTTAACTATTCTTTTATGTTCAAATTCATTCTTTATAATATCTATCGCCACTGAAGGGTTTACTTTTCCACAGGTAAAGAAATCAAAACTTATAATTCCTTTTTCAGGGAATGTATGAAAACTAATATGACTTTCAGCTAATAAAGCAAGAATTGTAAAACCCTGAGGTTCAAATTTATTTTTGGATATATTGAGAATTGTTACTTTTGCAGCTTTTGCAATATCATTTATTACTTTTTCAAATACAGAAGGATCGTATTCTTTTGTTGTACCAATAATGTCTAGAGTTATGTGTTCTCCAACTTTAGTCATTAGCTATCCTTTTTTATAATTCTTTGCTTTGGATAAAACTTTTTTCATTTCATTAACTGAAAGAATCTTTGGTTTACCCAATTTAAAGCTCGTTATATACTGAAGAGATATATTTTCAACCTCTTCAGCAAGTTCAAATGCTTTTGGTAAATTTTCCTCAAATGCAATCTGTCCGTGATTTGAAATTAAACAAGCTTTTCTTCCCTTTAAAGCTTTCAAAATATTTTTAGACAATTCTCTTGTTCCAAATGTTGCATATTTTGCACATTTGATATCATGACCTCCAGCCATCGCTACCATATAATGAAAAGGCGGTATTCCTCTCTTGTGAGTAGAAACTGCTGTAGCACATGTTGAATGTGCATGAACAATTGCTTTTGCTTCTTTTTTGTTTCTGTAGATATCTTGATGAAATTTCCACTCAGATGAAGGAATTCCCTTTTTTTTATCAAAGTATCCATTTAGAGAAACAAAAACGATATCACGATTCTTTAATGACGAATATTTTTTACCAGAGGGGGTGATTAAAAAACCGTCTTTGTACCTTGATGAAATATTACCAGATCTTAATGCTGATAATTTTTTTGAATTCAGCATTTTTGAATATTTTATTATTTCAGATCTTAAATTTTTCATTTAAATAATTTTTTTAAACCATCAAAAGAAGCTTCGGTAATCCCTTTTTCAGTAATTAATCCTGTTACATATTTTGCAGGCGTAACATCAAATGCTAAGTTCATTGCTTTACTTTTGTTAGGATATATCAAAACTTTCTTAATTTGATTATTCTCATCAATGCCTTCGATATGAGATAATTCCTCTGAATTTCTTTCTTCAATAGGAATATCTTTCGCATCTTTAATATCCCAATCAATTGTTGAGCTAGGAAGGGCTACATAAAAAGGAACATTATTATCATTGGCAGCCAATGCTTTAAGATAAGTTCCAATTTTATTGCAAACGTCTCCGTTGGATAAAGTTCTATCAGTACCTACAATACAAATATCAACTTTGCCCCTCTGCATTAAAATACCCCCCGTATTATCAGCGATAATAGTATTGGAAATTTCTTCTTCATTTAATTCAAATGAAGTTAGATTAGCACCTTGATTTCTTGGTCTTGTTTCATCTACCCATACATGCACTGGAATACCTTTTTTATGTGCGTGATAAATTGGTGATGTTGCTGTACCCCAATTAATAGTTGCTAACCAACCTGCGTTACAATGTGTTAATATGTTTACTGTATCTTTCTTTTTATTATAAATTTCTTCAATTATTTTTAATCCATTAATACCAATATTTTCACAAAACTTTTCATCTTCATCACATATTTCTTTTGCTTCATTTAAAGCAATACTTAATAGTTGATCACTGTTAATTCCTGTTAATTTTTTTATCATTCGGTCTACAGCCCACTTTAAATTAATAGCAGTAGGTCTTGATTTAATTAATTCTTTTGCACTTTTTTTAATAAATTCTGGATCATTATTTTCTTGAACTGCTAATGCTAGACCATAAGCAGCTGTTCCACCAATTAGAGGTGCGCCTCTTACCTCCATTACTTTAATTGCATTTATTGTATCATTTATAGTTTTAAGTTCTTTAATTACAAATTGGTGAGGAAGTTTTGTTTGATCAATAATCTTAACAACATTATTTTCAAACCAAATAGTTCGATACTCTTTTCCTTCTATTCTCATTTATTTAAAACTCTGCCTGCTACCGTTTTTAATTTATCTATAGTCTTTTTTGTTCTTTTTTCTGGAGCAGTAATAATTGCTACATCTAAACAATTATTAGTGGGATCATTTGGATCAATATGATCTTCAAAATTATCAATTAAATTTTTGATCAAAACTTTTGCTTTTTCAGCGTTACCTAACAAAACTTTAATTACTTGTTGAACATCAACATTTTCATGATCTGGATGCCAACAATCAAAATCTGTAACCATAGAAACTGATGCATATCTAATTTCTGCCTCTCTTGCCAATTTTGCTTCAGGCATATTTGTCATTCCAATTACATCTGCTTTCCAAGATCTATATAAATTAGACTCTGCTAATGTAGAAAATTGGGGCCCTTCCATAACTACATATGTTCCATTTCTTTGATAGTCTATGTTTGATTTTTTAATTGCTTCCTCGCATGCATTCATCAATCCGTTTGATGTTGGATGTGCCATTGAAACATGTGCTACAATCTCATCATCAAAAAAAGTTTTGGTTCTTGCAAACGTTCTATCAATAAATTGATCCACTATAACAAATTTTCCTGGAAGCAAATCTTCTTTAAGAGATCCTACTGCAGAAACAGAAACGATATCAGTTACACCTAGTTGTTTAAGTGCATCAATATTTGCTCTAAAATTTATATTTGATGGTGAAATAAAATGACCTCTTCCATGTCTTGGTAAAAAATAAACATCTTTATTACTGTAGTTTATTTTTAAAATTTGATCCGATGGTTTCCCCCATGGGGTATTTAAATCAAGTAATTCTCTATCTTTAAATTCTTCAACATCGTAAAGACCACTTCCACCAATTATTGCTAATTTATTAGTTGTCATAGTTAAAAATTTAATTATTTATACTTTTATATTTAACTATTATGAATTTAAAAGATTATATTAGATCTATCCCCGATTATCCAAAAAAAGGTATTTTATTTAGAGACATTACTACATTAATCAAAGATGAAAATGCTTTTTCTGAAACTATTAACCAAATAATAGAAAGATCAAAAAAATACAATTTTACAAAAATAGCAGCAATAGAGTCGCGTGGCTTTGTGTTTGCGTCAGCAGTTTCTTATGTTTTAAAAAAACCATTCATAATGCTTCGAAAAAAAAATAAGTTACCAGCAGATGTTCATTCAATAGACTTTGAACTTGAATATGGAAAGGCTACCATTGAGGTGCACAAAGACTCATTAAATGAGAACGATAGTGTTCTAATAATTGATGATTTAATTGCTACAGGTGGAACAGCAGAAGCAGCGGCTAAACTTGTAGAGATTTCAAATAGTAAAGTTGCTGCATTTATATTTGTTATTAATTTATTTGATTTGGGCGGATCGGACAATTTAATAAAAAATAATTATAAAGTCGAAAACCTAATAAACTTTCCAGGTCATTAGTTATCCAATTTTGGTCTTAGAAAAGATTTTTTACCCATCATAGAATTTATTAAACCTGATAACCTCATTTTATAAATCTTACTTTTGTAGCTTTTTAAAATGATCATATAGAAAAAAAATTTAATAATAGCTGATAAAAAATTTTTTAAAGTTTTCTTTGTAGCAGATAAGTAACCATAATGTTTATTATTATAATAAAATTTTGACCACATCCAATGCCAATTTCTTACAAGCTCAATTTCTTTTTTATATTTTGGATCGACTGCTTGACCACCTAGATGATAAATTTTTGATTTTGGTACAACATATATATTCTCATTGTATAATTGTAGTCTTTTACAAAAATCATCATTTTCAAGATATAAAAAAAAATTTTCATCAAAAAATTCAAAATTCAGAAGTTGTTTCAGTCTCTTTAAATTTAGAAGCATTGAATATCCATCAACACTTACAACTTTAAATGGTTTGATTGGATCAAATTTTTGATTTTTTTTATTATCAAGTTTGTAATTAGGATTTCCAATCTTTCCTAGCATTGGAGCTATAACACTAAAAGAGTCTAATATTTTTGAAGCATTAATAATTTGATTAATCGCATCTTTTTCTAGAATTACATCTGGATTAAGAATTAAAGTGAAATCTTTATTTGTGTTTCTAATTCCAATATTATTTCCAGCACCCATTCCAATATTTTTAGCTGAGAGAATACATCTTACATTGCTATATTTATTTTCAATTGCCTTTTTAAATTCTATATTATTTGAGTTATCTATAACAATTATTTCAATTTCTTTATCTATGGAATTAATACACTTATGAATTATATAATCACTTTTAAAGCTTACAATTATTACAGAAAGATTTTGCCTACTTATTGACATGATATGTGTATATACAACTATACTAACACTTTTTTGTAATGTAAAAATCAAATAATGAAAAAAATCATAGTTACAGGTGGGTTAGGTTTTATTGGTAGCAATCTTATTGAACTTTTATTAAAAAAAAATTTTAATGTTATTAATGTAGATAAAGCCACATATTCATCTAACATTTATAACGTTAAAGAATTTAAGAAATCAAAAAAATATAAGTTTATTAAACTTGATATAAAAAATAAGAAATTTAAAAATATCTTATTTAGATATAAACCAATTGGTATATTTAACTTAGCAGCAGAAACTCATGTTGATAGGTCGATTGATAATCCTGATAGTTTTATTCAAAGCAATGTTGTTGGGGTTTATAATCTTTTAGAAAATTTTAAAAATTATTCAAAATTTAATAAATCAAAATTAATTCATATCTCAACTGACGAGGTTTATGGCGACATTTTAACTGGAAGATCACATGAAAAATATCCTTATCAGCCTAGCTCACCCTACGCTGCAAGCAAAGCTGCTTCAGATCATTTGGTAAGTGCTTACGTAAGAACATATAAAATTCCAGCAATAGTAACTAATTGTTCAAATAATTATGGTCCTAAACAACATCCAGAAAAATTAATACCAAAATTAATTTATAACATTTTAAATAATAAGCCTTTACCTATATATGGCAAAGGTACTAATTCAAGAGAATGGATTTATGTTAAAGATCATTGCGAAGCATTAATTAAAGTGTTTCAAAAAGGAAAACTAGGTGAATTTTATAATATAGGCTCAAATAAAAATCTTAATAATTTAGAAGTTTGCAAAAAGCTTATTAAAGTTTCAAATCAGTTACATTCACTGGGTAAAAATATAAAGATTAATTTTGTTAAAGATCGTCCAGGTCACGACATAAGATACGCACTTAATAGCAATAAAATTAAAAATAAATTAAAATGGAAACCTAAAACCAGCTTTGAAAAAGGAATAAAGTTAACTTTTGATTGGTACAATAACAATAAAAAATATTATAAATCGATTTCAAAAAAAGATATTATAAAAAGATTGGGTTCAAATGATTAAAAAGGGAATTATTTTAGCTGGTGGAATGGGGACAAGAATGAGTCCATTAACAAAAGCTGTTAACAAGCAATTACTTCCAATTTACGATAAACCATTAATTTTTTACCCTCTTTCAATCTTAATGCTTGCTAAAATTAAAGATATTTTAATAATTGTTAATAAGGGTCAAATAGATCAGTATAGAATGATCATTCCCGATGGAAAAAAATTAGGAATAAAAATTACTTATATTGAACAAGATAAACCACGAGGACTTCCTGATGCTTTTATTTTAGGAGAAAATTTCATAAAAAAACAAAGCGTAGCCATGATTTTAGGTGACAATTTTTTTTATGGTCAATCATTATCAAAAATGTTGAACAGATGTATTAAAATAAATAAAGGAGCTAAAGTAATCCTTCATAAAGTTTTAGACCCAGAAAAATTTGGTGTTGCAAAAATTAGAAAAAATAAAATTTCATTAATTAAAGAGAAACCTAAAAAATTTGTCTCTAACTTAGCTGTTACAGGGCTTTACTTTTTTGATAATAATGTTGTTAAATATTCTAAAAAATTAAAACCCTCAAAAAGAAATGAACTAGAGATTACTGATTTATTGAATCAATATAAAAAAAGAAAAAATTTGTCTGCAGAATTTATTGGTAGAGGTGGTGCGTGGCTGGATACTGGATCAATTGAAGATTTTTATAAAACTAGTAATTTTGTGTCTGCAATTGAAAATCAACAAGGTTTTAAAATAGCTTGTCTTGAAGAAATTTCTTTAAATAATAAATGGATAACAAAGAAAGAAATTATGGCTTCAATTAAATTCTATGGAAATTGTCAATATTCAAAATACCTTAAAAAAATTATTACTTAAATTATGATAAAAACTAAATTTAAAGATTTATTTATAATTCAAAATAAATCTTTCAAAGATAAGAGAGGTTATTTTAAAGAGATAATTAGAGAAAAAAAAATTAATAAACAATTTCCTTTTCTGGTTATGTCGTTTTCAAAAAAAAATGTAATTAGAGGATTACATTTACAAAAAAAAATTCACAGGGAAAATTTGTGTCAGTTATAAAAGGTAAAATTTTTGATGTTGCTGTAGATCTTAGAAAGAATTCAAAAACTTTTGGACAATATTATCAATGTACCCTAAGTGAAAAAAATTCAAAATCAGTTTATATTCCACCTGGGTTTGCTCACGGCTTTCAGGCGCTCGAAAATGAAAATTATGTTGTTTACAGTTGTACTCAATATCGTAATTCAACTAGTGAAAAAGTAATTCAATTTAATGATAAAGAATTAAATATTAATTGGCCCTTAAAAAAAATAATTATTTCGAAAAAAGATAAAAACGCCATGTCACTAAAACAATTTATTAAAAAATAATTAAATGAAAAAAAAAATTTTAGTTACAGGAGGAGAAGGTCGATTTTCTAAAATATTAAAACAAAAAAATAAATCCCTGAATTTATTTTTTGCGTCAAAAAAACAATGTAATATTTTAAATATTGCTTCTATTGAAAAAATAGTAAAAAAAATAAAACCTAATATTATTATGCATTGCGCTGGATTATCTAGGCCCATGGATATTCATGAAAAAAATATCTCTAAAAGTATTGATTTAAATATTATTGGAACTGCAAACATAACTAAAGTATGTGAAAAAAATGATATTAAATTAATTTATTTTTCAACAGGTTATGTTTACGAAGGAAAAAAGGGTAATTATTCAGAGAAAGATTCTGTAAAGCCATTTAATAATTATGGTTTATCAAAATTAGGAGGAGAATGTGCAGTTTCAATGTATAAAAATTCATTAATATTGAGAATAACTATGACTGAAAAACCTTTTCCCTACAAAAATGCTTACTCAAATTTAAAATCAAACTTTATGTATCATGAAGATTTAATTAAAATTTTACCTAAGGTTATTGGAAAAAAAGGTATTCTTAATGTTGGTGGTAAATCACAGTCTGTTTTCCAATTTGCAAAAAAATATAATAAAAAAATTATGAAGATTAAGGCTAACTCTAAAACTAAATTACCTCTTAATCAAACTATGAGTTTAATAAAATTAAAAAAAATTTTAAGCTAAATAATAAAAAATTTAATATTAATTTGTATTATTATTAAATGGTAGCGGGAAGTGGGATCGAACCACTGACCTCAGGCTTATGAGTCCTGCGCTCTAACCAACTGAGCTACCCCGCCATTAAATTCATTTCGATTTATAATGGTTTTAATTTTTTGTGCAATCAAGTTTTTAAATTTAATCAAAAAATTTGAAAATTTTATTTGATAAGAGAATTAAAGACTCTTTTTCCGATTTTTTAGAATAATAATTAGAAAGTTGTAAACGTTTTTTTTTTGTTTTTTTTATCCAGCTGTTTTTATAAGTTTTTATATTATGAATAATTTTTTTTGCAAAATCCTCTATTTCTCCACTTTCAACTTTTATAAAAATAGGTTTTCTCCAATATTCTGATCCTCCTCCCCCCACGTAACCAATGACTTTATTTCCAGAAAGAGCAGCTTCTATTGGTGGGATTCCCATACCTTCAAAATTTGAAAATGATAAAAATATTTTCGAAATTGATAGTGTATGTATTAATTCTTTTTCCGAAACATTAATTAGTGGTAAAATTTTCCAATTTTTAGGTAATAAGTTCTTTAAAAAAAAAAGTAATAAATTCGAATGTTCAGGTAACTTTCTAGGCATGTATGTTATTAGGTTTGTTTTTTTTTTAATCTTAAATTTCTTATTATCTATAGATAAATTAACTTTAAAAATTTTTTTTCTAATTTTTGGAAACATAGTTCTTAAGTAACTGATGCTATATTTTGATGTTGTGATTATTAGTCTAGCATCTTCGTAAGATTTTTTTAAACTAACAAAATTATTTGTAGAGTACATATGATAGAAACCTTGAACAAAAATAGCATAATTTATTCCTTTTTCAGCAAACTTAAGATCAGTTGCAAAATGTGCCCATATTTCAGGAATGATAACAAAATCTTTTTTTCCATCAAAATTTAGATTATCTCCAACAAGAATCTTATCATCATGCCAATTTTTTTTTGGCCTAAATTTTTTACTTATTTTCATTTTTTTTCCATCCCAGCCAGAATATTTTTTTTCAAATAGTTTAATTCTCTTTGATAATGATTGTTCTAGTTTGTATAAAAAATTTTTTTTTAAATGAACTATTTTAGAATTAACATTTTTATTTATGCTATTTAAAATTAAAGAATGATTATAAATTACTTTTGCACCACCAGATGCTCCTTTCATTTCAGGTAGCAGATAGGTAATATTAACTTTTTTCATAAATATTAATTTTCATTGGTAAACTAAATTAACTAATTAACAATTACCATGATACTTAATAAAGATAGAATGCCAATAAGAGAAATTGAAAATATTAATCTTTTCTTTAAATCGCTTTTATTTTTTTGCCTAACTCTATTTAATAGAATATTTATATCAGTAGTTCTTTTAACTTTATTATTAAAAATAAAATTTTGATCGATTTTAATTTTGTAGTCAATTTTTTTAGATTGAGATTTTTTCATTGTCTTAATTAAATCAGTTATTAGAAAAAAAACAATTTAATATTATTTAAATTATTTTAAAGTTACTTGATTTTAAAGGGTTTAAGAGTATTTCTGCTTGATATTTTTTTTTTTCAATTTCGATAAATAACTCTAATTTACTTAACTCAATATTTGATAAATTTGAATTTATATAACCAAATGAAATATTTTTATTATAATTAAACGAATAATTACCCGAAGTAGTTTTTCCAATAATTTTATTATTTAAATAAATTGGCTCTTCATGAAGTAATAATGGATTCCCTGGTGTGCTATTCTTTAAGCAAAGCATTATAAATCTTTTATATTGTTTTTGATTTTTAATTTTAAGCAGTTCTTCTCTGCCAATAAAATTATAAGGTTTTTTATAGCTGATCGTAAAATTTAAACCTGCTTGATATTGATTTTCCTCAGGCGATATGTCGTGTCCCCAATGTAAAAATCCGCTTTCCATTCTCATTATATCCATTGTGTGTGCACCACAGTGGGAAAGTTTAAATTTTTCTCCAATTTCAGTAATTAAATTATAAATTTTATTAGCATATTTATACTTTACATAAATTTCATAACCTAACTCACCTATATAAGAAAGTCTTTGTAACCAAATATTTATTGATCCTAATTTGATATTTTTACTTGATCCAAATTTAAGATTTTCATTAGATAAATCTTCTTTTAAAATTTCTGACAACAAATCTCTACTTTTTGGTCCAAAAACACCTAAGCAAATAAAATCATCTGTAACATCTTTAAATTCAACATCTTTTGATAAATGTTTGAGTATATGTGCTTTATCATGCGTTCTTACAGCTGCAGAACTTATTATCCTAAAATGATTTTTGTTGATACAGACAACAGTTAAATCTGTTTCAATTCCAGCACCCTCATTAAGCATATGAGTATAAGTGCATTTTCCAATTTCATTTTTTATATTAGCGGTACATAACCTTTGTAATTCTTCATAAGCTTTATCACCTTTAAGTTCATATTTTGAAAACGGCGAAAGTTCAAATAAGCCAACATTTTCAATTGTATTTTTACATTCATATTCAACTGATGGATACCAATTTTGATAATTGAAGCTATATTCATAATTTGGTTTTGTTTTATCTAATGTATACCACATAGGTCTTTCATATTCGCCTGATTGACCAAAACAAGCTCCTACTTTTTTTAATTCTTCATGGTATGGTAGTAATCTTTGATTTCTTGAAGTTTCATGTTGCTTATAAGGCCAATGCATACCATAAAGATCTCCTAATGTTTCAGTAACTCTATTCATTATAAATTTTTTATTTGAATGAAATTTTTGGAATCTTTTAATATCTAATGAATATAAATCTTCATTCATATAACCATTAATCATCCATTCAGCTGTTACTCTCCCCGCACCTCCTGAACTTGCGATGCCAATACTATTAAAACCACAACAAGCAAATAAATTTTTAACCTCTGAAGTCTCACCTAATAGGTATTGTGTATCTGGAGTAAATGACTCAGGTCCTGAAAAAAACTTTCTTATTCCTGTAGTTTCTAACATTGGAAGTCTTTTGAAAGATTTTTCTAAATATGGTTCAAAATGATCAAAATCATCAGGAAACTCTCCAAAAGAAAAATCATTTGGTACAATTCCTTTATCTTTAAATGCATTTTTTGCACCAGGCTCAAAAATACCTACAAGCATTTTTCCAGCATCTTCTTTAAGATAAAGACTATCATTATAATCTCTTAAAACTGGAAGATCTTTTGGAAGATCTTTCATAGGTTCTGTTATTATATAAAAATGTTCATTAGGATATAAAGGAATACTAACACCAATATCTTCGCCAATTTGTCTAGACCACATTCCAGTTGCAAGCACCACATATTCACAGTCAATTTTACCATTCACAGTCTCAACTCCTCTTATCTTGCCATCTTTAACTAATATTTTAGTAACTGGTGTTTTTTCAAATATTTGAACACCTTCCGTTTTGGCAGCTTTTGCCAATACGTTTGTTACCCCTACTGGATCTGCCTGTCCATCCTCAGGCATATAAACACCACCTAAAATATCTTGATCATTAATAACAGGATACAAATCTTTAACTTTTTTCTTATCTAAAACTTCAACATTAACATTAAATAGTTGAGCAGCAGTTGCTTGTCTTAGTAATTCTTGAAGTCTTTCTTTTGAACTTGCAACAGTAATAGCACCATTTTGTTTTAAACCAGTTGATAGTTCAGTTTTTTTTTCAAGTTCTTTATACAGATTCAAAGAGTATTTTCTAAGTTTTGTAATTGTAGCAGTTGCCCCAAGTTGTCCAACCAAACCTGCTGCATGCCAAGTAGTGCCAGATGTTAACAGGTCTCTTTCTAATAAAATGGTATCTTTCCAGCCAAATTTTGCTAAATGATAAGCAACTGAACAACCAGCAACACCTCCACCAATTACAACCACTTTAGAATTTATAGGTAATTTTTTCATTATTTAAAAATTATTCTTTTAAATTTAAAATTTTATTTTTCAAGTTTGTAGCATGATAAAAAGAAGTAAATTTTTTTAATCTTTTTTTTAATTTAATTTTTTTTGATAATTTGTTTTTTTCTGTGTCTTTTAGAAAATGACTAATTGTTTGAACTAAACTACTTTTCGAATTTGACTTAAATAAATACCCTCCATCATCACTAATAATTTCAGAAGGTCCATTTGGACAATCACTTGATATTACCTGACAACCATTATACCCAGCTTCAACTAATACAAATCCTGGATCTTCCCATAAAGAGGGTAAAACTAAAGCATATGCATTTTTCATAAAATAATGAACATTTTTTGTATGATCTATAATAAAAATTCTATCTGAAATATTTAATTTATTTGAAATTTCTAAAAATTTTTTTTTATCTTCTCCTTGACCAATAAATAAAAAATATAGCTCTTCATCTAATTTTAAAATTTCAGGAATACAATTTAAATAAAAAAGGTAGTTTTTTTGTTTTGTAAATCTTCCTACTGATAAGAGATACTTTTTTTTTGAAATAATTTGATTTATATCTTCATTAACAATAACTTTTTTATTTTTAATTTTTTGAATTTCATCGATATTTAATATTGGATCATTTAAAACACAAAGTTTTTCTCTCAAAAATTCAAACTTAGACAAATTTGTATATGTAGCAAAAGTGGGGCATGAAATTTTATAAATATTTTTAACAGCTAGCTTCCAAAGAAGTTTTCTAAAAAATGTCATTTTAGGAAAACCAGAAATTCTTAATATCAATTTCGATTTAAAATTTTTAAATGTGAATAAGATTAATGGTAAAGATGTAATTAAATGAATTATAAGATAATCGGGTTTTTTTTCTTGAAGAATTTTAATTAATGGGAAAAAAGATTTAAAAAAAATATACAAATATGCAATCCTGCTTCTTATAAATCCATCTTTTTTAAACGAATTAAGAATTGAATATTTGTTTAAAAAAATTAATTCAATTTTTTTTTCCTTAATTTCATCTTCAAAATCTTTCCATTCATGTACAGCATCGATTATGCTTATTCTTAGTTGATTTTTATTGAAAAATTTATTTAAAGATCCCGCTGAATTTATAACAGCTTTAACAGTAGCGATTTTGCTTGTTGTAAATGGTGACCAATAAAAAATTTTATTCATTATTAAGATTAATTGTTAATTGCTAATATTATACTTTAATGTAAAAAAACATAAACTTCTAAATGAATAAAACTATTTTATTTCTTTATTTTTAAACAAAAATTATTTTTATTAAATGGTGTTTAAAAAAAAACAAAAAAGATTAATTTTCTTCCTTCCTAATTTCATTCTAGGTGGTGCAGGTGAATCTATTTTTAAACTTTGTAAGTTTTTAGTAAAATATAATTTTTCAATCTTAATAATTTCTTTAGGAAAGAATTTTTATAAAAAAAACTTCAAAAAAATTAATTGTGAAATCGTTGAAATAGCTTCATCTAGAGCTTCTTATTCTATTTTTAAACTTAGAAAATTAATGATTGATGAGTCTAAAAAAGATTATGAGAAAATAATTTTTATTTCAAATCTTAATTACGTAAATATAATTTCAATTATTTCGTTAATAAACTTAAATAATATCAAAGTTATCTTAACAGAAAGAAGTTCTATATCTGAATTAAAATACTCTTATAATTTAATCGATAAATTAAAAAACAATTTAATTTATTTTTTTGCTAAAATTTTATACAAGTTTTCAGACTTAGTAGTTACAAATTCTAAATTTGAGAAAAATTACCTTCAAGACAAGTTTGAATTAAATAATGTAATCTGTATTCATCCACCCTCAATTAAAAACATAATAAAAAAAAATTTTAATTATAATCATAGAAAAAAACTTAATTTGATTTATGTAGGTAGATTATCAAAAGAAAAAGGTATCTTTGTCATTTTAAAAGCACTCAGAAATCTAAATAAAAAATATAAATTTTTATTTAATTTGTATGGAGACGGACCTGAAAGAAAATCTATAGAAAAATTTATTAAAAAAAATAATTTAAATAGGATAGTTTCATTGAAAGGTTTTGTGCAAAATAAAAAATTGATTTTTAAAAATGCTGACTTATTTATTAATGCTTCTCTATGGGAGGGGTTGCCAAACGCTTTAGTTCAATCAATTAATCACAATGTTTTTCCAATTTGCAGTGATGCTCCTGGAGGAAATATGGAAGTAATTAAAAATGGTATGCTTGGACTTTATTTTAAAACAAACGATGAAATAGATCTTCAAAAAAAAATAAAAAAATTTTTTAATAAAAAATTAAAATTAAATAACAAAAAAAGAATTAAACATTTACAGAACTATACTGAGCTTAAATCTAATCTAAAATATCTAAAAACTCTTAATAATTTTTAAATTATATCTTCTGGTTTTTGATATTCATAACCAAATACATCAGCTACAGCTTTGTAAGTTACCTGACCTTTATGAACATTTAACCCTGCTAAAAAGTTTTTATCTTCACTGAGCGCTTTTTGATAACCTTTGTTTGCTAGTTTTACTAAATAAGGAAGAGTTGCCTGATTTAATGCAAATGTAGAGGTTCTAGGAACTCCACCAGGCATATTAGCAACACAATAATGAACTATATCATCAACAATATATGTTGGATCTCCATGTGTTGTGGGTTTGCTTGTTTCAACGCATCCGCCTTGATCAATTGCAACGTCAACAATCACTGAACCTCTTTTCATTAATTTCAACATATCTTTAGTTATTAGTTTTGGAGCTTCTGCACCTGGAATTAATACTCCTCCGACCAAAAGGTCTGCATCAGCAACTAATTTATTTAAATCAACTTTATCGCTTTGTTGGGGTATAATTTTATCACCAAACATTTCGACAAGTTGTTTTAATCTTGCTTCTGATTTATCAACAATATGAACTTTCGCTTGCATCCCAGTTGCAATTGTTGCTGCGTTCTCTCCAACTACTCCACCTCCCAAAATTAATACATTGGCTGGTTCACCTCCTGGTGCTCCTCCTAATAATATCCCTCTACCTTTTTGGTTTTTTTCTAAACAATGAGCACCAGCTTGTACTGACATTCTCCCTGCCACTGCACTCATTGGTGCAAGTAATGGTAATCTTCCGTTATCATCAGTTACAGTTTCGTATGCAATACTAATACTTTTAGATTTTATTAATCCTTTAGTTAATTCTTTTGCAGCAGCTAAATGAAGATAAGTGTATACGATTTGATTTTCTCTTATCATATCTACTTCTGCTTTTTGTGGTTCTTTAACTTTAACTATTATTTCTGCATCATTGAAAATATCAGATGCTTTATCAGCAATTTTAGCTCCAGCTTTTAAATATTGATCATTCTCAAAACCAGCTTCAAATCCACCGTTATTTTCAACCAATACTTCATGGCCCTCCGAAACCAAAGTCTTAACACTTTCGGGTGTTAAACCAATTCTATTTTCTTGTGGTTTTATTTCTTTAGGAACTCCAATTTTCATGAACCCTGTCTATACATTTAGGTAACTAATTAGTTTTTTTGATTTTTTTGATAGTTGGTAATACCAGTTCTAAGTTTATCGATAATCTCATCAATATGTTTTTCTTCACATATAAATTGAGGAGCAATGATTAAACAATCACCTGTTGCTTTAAAGTTTACACCTGCTTCATAACATGATTTAAAAGTTTCATATCCAGCTTTACCAGGTTTCGTATTTAGTTTCATATCTATTCCACCCATCATTCCATAACCTCTTATGTTATCTACAGACTCTAAATCTTGAAGTGAGAATAAACCTTTTTGAAAATAAGGTGCTAAATCTTTTGCTCGATTAAAAATATCTTCTTTCTCAAAAATGTCTTGAACTGCTAATGCAGCAGCCACTGCAACAGGAATTCCTGAATAAGTATAACCATGAAATAATTCAACTGAACCCATTGGAGAAGAGTCCATTACTGCATCATAAATATAATCATTACATGCAACAACACCCATTGGAACAACTCCATTAGTTGTTGCTTTTGCCATTGTCATTATATCTGGAGTAACTCCAAACTCATGTGCTGCAAACTTTGACCCAGTTCTTCCCCACCCGGTGATAACTTCATCAAAAATTAATAGAATTCCATGCTTGTCACAAATTTCTCTTAATTTTTGTAAATACCCTTTCGGAGGAACTAATGTTCCTGTAGATCCAGCAATAGGTTCAACTATACATGCTGCAATATTTTCTCCACCAAAATTTGCACATATAGTTTCTAAATCATTCGCTAAATAATCTCCTGTTTCTGGTTGACCACTAACAAATTTATGTTCTGGTAAATGAGTATGGCTTATATGTTGAACACCTGGCATTAAAACGCTAGCAAATGTTTTAACATTATTAATCATTCCACCAACTGAAATACACCCTATATTCATTCCGTGATATCCTCGTTCTCTACCTACAAATCTAAATCTTTCTGCATGACCTTTGGCTCTATGATATGCAATTGCTATTTTAAGAGCAGTTTCAACTGCTGTTGATCCACAGATTGTATAAAATATTTTATTTAAATCGCCTGGAGTATGTTTGGAAATTTTAGTTGCTAATTCAAATGATCCACCAAAACCTTGTTGGAATGGTTGAGCATAATCTAAAGTTTCTAACTGTTTAGTAACAGCCTCTGTTATTTCTTTTCTTCCATGACCCAGTGGATTGCAAAATAATCCTGAGCTTGCATCAATTTGGGTTTTTCCATGATGAGTTTTTAAATAAACTCCTTTTGCTTCAGTTATTAGCCTTGGATTAGCTTTAAAATCTTTATTAGATGTAAACGGCATCCAATGTTCATTTAATGAATTTGGAACTGAAGTCCTGTTCTCTGAGCTCATAAATTTCTTTCTATAAATTTTTTAATTTGTTTTTAAATTTTAACTCTATGGCCTCTTTAGACTAAAATAAATAGATTAACTACCACATTATTGACACAACCTTGAATTGAAAGTTTCTTTTTTTTGTTTTACTTCAGTGCCAATTTGAATTTAAATATCTGGAATTTAATTAATTAAACATAGGGGAATAAATGAAAAAAATACTAAGTTTTATTCTAGGATCTATTTTTGCGCTTAACCTATCAATTTCAGTTGCTAATTCAGCTGCAAATGAGGTGAGAGTTGCATACTTTTTAGAATGGCCGAGTCCAAATCTAGAGGACATGCAGAAGAAAAATTTTGCTAAAGCTCTTGGTGTTCCAGTAAAATGGACAAATTTCACTAATGGTGGAGCAATGACTGATGCCATGTTAGCAGGGGATATTGATATTTCTTACTCTCAAGGATTAGTACCTTTTATCAACGCTGTAAAATCTAATGCACCTATCAAATTAGTTGATATTGCTATGGAATACGGAATGGGTGGAACTACATGTGTTACATCTAACGCTTCTGGAATTACAAAAGCAAACGCTACTGAATTAGAAGGTAAAAAAGTTGCTGTTCCATTAGGAACAATGGCTGAATACGTTTTTGATGAAAGTATGAAAGTTGTTGGTGCTGACAGAGGTAAAATGGATATTATTCAAATGGACCCTGAAGAAGGTGCTGCTGCATTAGTAAGTGGTGATGTTGTAATGGCATGTTTATTTGGTGGTAACTCTATCAAAGCAGCAACTGCAGTTGGATCAAGACTTTTAACTGTAGATGAAGCTAGAGCAGCTGGTATCTTAGGTATAGATATCACTTCTGTTACAGATAAATTCATGAAAGAAAACCCAGGTATGTTAAGAACTTTCATTGAAGTAACTCATGAAGCTAATGCTAGATACAAAGCTGGTAAAGCTGACATGAATTCTATGGCGAAAGCTTCTGAAATGAAAGTTGCAGATATGAAAGACACTTTAAGTGGTTTCAAATTCTTAACGCCTGAAGAAACAAAAGCATCTATGGAAAGTGGTAATCTTGATGGTTTCCTAAAAGGTATGGGAACTCCAGGAGGATCTGTGGATACAAGTTTCTTACCTTTATAATTTTAAGGGTTTAAAACTTTTAAATAGGCACCGATTTATAATTGGTGCCTATTTTTTTTATCAAAATTCTAATATAAGGCACTTATGAGTGATCTGATTTCTCAAAATTTGAATATGATTTTTAAAACTCCAAAAGGAGAGACCGTTCATGCATTAAAAGATGTAAGTTTTACTCTTAAAAAAGGAGAATTACTCACAGTTCTTGGTCCCTCTGGTTGTGGAAAAACAACTTTATTAAATATAACTGCTGGATTTTTAAGACCTACATCAGGAAAAATAACACTAAATAATAATGAAATAGATGGACCTGGTGTTGAAAGAGGAATGGTTTTTCAACAAGGTGCTTTATTTGAATGGTTAACAGTAACTGAGAATGTAAATTTTGGACTTAGGATGAAGAAGGAAGAACCTGAAGTTACAGCTAAGAAGGTTGAAGAATGGTTAGATATAGTTGGACTTAAAGGTTTTGGAAACACCCCTACTTATCAGTTGTCTGGTGGTATGCAGCAAAGAGTTGCTCTTGCAAGATGTTTAATAAATGATCCTGATTTAATTTTAATGGATGAACCTTTAGGTGCTTTAGATGCGTTAACAAGAGAAAAGATGCAGTCTTTAGTTTTAAAGATTTGGAAAGAAACAGGAAAAACAATTATCTTAATTACACACTCTGTTGAAGAAGCATTGTTACTTGGAGAAAGATTATATGTAATGGCACCAAGACCAGGTAGGATACATAAAGAGTATAATCTTCCATTTGCAGAGATGGGTCTTACACAAGACTTAAGAGAAATAAAAAAGAATAAGGAATTCTCTTCTACCAGAGAAGAAATCTTATCAATGATTTGGAATATGGAAGAAGAAATTATGGGGAAAGAAAATTAAATGTTAACCCAATTTGTAACGATCTTAATATTTGTAGCTGTAATTGGATGCATTCTTTATGGAAGAAAATTAATTAGAACCGAAAAAGTGGATGCAGTCTTTGGTAATCCAGAAAGAGCTAAAGGTGGAACGCACTGGGTAATCGTTGGTAGCAGTGCAATTCTAATGCTATGGCTTTATTATTCATGGGATATTGCAAAAGGTTTTTATCCAAAATCAGCAAATGAATTATGCCAGGTTGCTAAAATTAATGAGTCATTATTAGGTTTAAAATATCAGTTCCCTATTGAAGAAAGAGAATTTAAAAGCACATCCATTATTAAAATTGAAAATAAAAATCTTTTAAAAATTGCAATTGAAATAAACGCATCTCCTGATCTAAATGATCAACAAAAAACAACCCTAGCAAGCTATATTGATAGAACATCTAAATTAATTCCATTTTTAACAAGTGAAGAACTAATGGAAATGGATACCAAAATTAAACTTAAGGAAATAACAGAAGAAATAAAACTTCTAAGTTTAAATTTCAAAAAGAAAGATTATCCTTTTGAAACAGATGCTGAAAAAAATGAAAGACAAAAACTTATTAATGAACAAGGTGGTTGGGGAATAACATTAATAGATTCTGGGAGTGGCTCTATAGAAAACACCATAGAAATACCAACTGTACCTCAAACGAATAAAGGTTTAAAATTTCATACAGCTGCAGCAGAACTAAAAAAAATTGACGACAAATTTTTTAAATTAAAAAACCATAACCCACAGTTCAAAAGCGCAATCAAACAACTTAAAAATGATATTAAAGCTTATAGAAAAAGTTTAGACGATAATCAGGAAATAGCATCTGATTACGCGAAGAACATTGTTAAAATTGCAAGAAGAATAGAGTTTGCAAGTATCTACCCTCCTAATGCACTAAATGAAATGCAGGCGGCAATTGTTGAATTTGATGAATTACAAAATCAAGAACAAGGTGGACTAAGATTAATAGATATTCTTTTATTTCCAGCTGGAACAATAGTTGCAAGTGGACCGACATGTTCAGAACAGGGTTCAGGAAGATGGCTACCAAAGCCATCTGATACGTTAAATAAATTCATACTGATGTCACAACCAAGTGTTGGCTACAAAAATATTCCTCTTTTATGGATTGAGATGGTTGATGTAAGTAAAATGATAGGATTTATTTTACCGGATTGGATAGCAGATATGTTGCCTGGAGAATATCCAGTGCATACAAAAGATGGAATAGTAAAAGAAAACTTTAAAAGTAACGTTTTAAAAGTTGTTACTGGTGACTTTAAATTATTTAAAGTGCCTGTTCCATATGGACACATATGGGACTCATTTTTAAGGGTATTTTTAGGTTTAGTATTTGGAATTCTTATTGGAGTGCCATTAGGATTGTTTATGGGTTTAAATCGATTTGCCAAAGGTTTCTTTGATCCACTGATAGAACTTTATAGACCTGTCCCTCCTTTAGCATGGGCACCTTTAATTATTTCAGTTCTTGGAATAGATAATACGGGTAAAATATTTTTATTATTCATGGTCTCACTTTCAATTATGATTATTTCTGCAAGAGCTGGTGCATCAGGAACACAGCTTTCAAAAATCCATGCCGCACACTCATTAGGAGCTACTAAAAAACAAATTTTAAGACATGTAATTTTTCCAAATTCACTTCCTGAAATTCTTACAGGTATTAGAGTTGCAGTTGGTATGTGTTGGGGAACACTTGTTGCTGCGGAGTTTTTAGCAGGAACAACAGGTATTGGTTTTGTTGAAAACGTAGCTAAAAAATATTTTCAATATGAGGTTATATGGATAACAATCTTTATAATGGGTTTATTAGGTCTTTTATTTGATATAACTTTAAGAAAACTGATAGACAAATACATTCCATGGCGTGGTAAAGGTTAATTTTTTAAACTAACCAATCGTTATATTTGGATTTATATTCATTTATGTAATCTGGCAAATAATTAATATCTACTTTTTTAAGTCTTACTTTTTTATTTTTTGATAACGATCTTTTATCAGCATTATGATCATAACCAATTGTCCAATTCGAAACATCTGACTTTATTTTCTGAAGTGTCATTTGCTCAGAAAATTCAGCATGATTTTCATCATTAAGATATTTTTCTTTTAAATCTTCAATATTTTTAAGATTTGAGAAATGCCAGCCACCATCATTTACTATTTTAACATTTTGATATCTGGTTTCAGAAAAAAATGTATCTAATCTAAAAAATTTATATTTTTTATTCTTAATATTTCTTAGCCAGCTTAAAGATTTTAGATCCTTAATTCTACAACCTTTGGTACCATACCAATTCATATTAGGTAGAATTAAGTTCAGTTTGTAATAAAACAATTTTTGACAAAATATAATAATTTCATTACTCAATTTATCAAAATTAATATTTTGTAATTTTGGTATTTCATCATTATCACTATGTAGTATAAAATCATCAGGTGAAAAAATGTTAAGTGATTGTTTAATAAAATCTCTTTGAAAATTTATTCTTTGAATACTATTATTTCTTAACACTGAAGTTTCATTATTATGATTATGATTGATGGTCTCTGGCTCATTCTCAACCACTAGATATATAATTTTTTTTTTAAATTTTTCAAAATTTTTAATATCAAAGAATAATTTTTTTTTTTGACCACTGTGTGAAAATTTAGCCTCACAAACTACAAAATTATCAACATACTTATCAAGAATATTAAATCTTAAATTTAACATTAGGTCTTCTTTATAATATGTTGTTGTATCTATAATCTTCATTAAAATAATTTTATAATAGTCTAAATTTAAAAACTAAATTATATATATTATATGACAATTTCAAAAGATATAACTGGAATTATTGTTTTATATGATACTACAATTGAAGTAATTGATTGTCTGCAAAAATTAAAAGACATTAAATTTATAATTGTTGACAATGGAAAATGTGACAAAAAAATAATAAATAAAATTTTACAATTTGAAAATATAATTAAATATTTTAAACCTAAAAAAAATATAGGATTTGGAAGAGCAAATAACTTTGCTTTAAAATATATTAATACTAAATATACTTTATTAATAAATGCTGATATCAAAACATCAGTGGATGATATTGAAAGACTTGTTGATACATTTCATAAATATCCTAATACAGGAATATCTGTACCATTATTAGTTGATGGAAAAAACCACAACTTAGATTATTTGGAGTGTTTGCCAGAGATGAGTTCAAACTATAAATATTTAAATAATGACAAAAAAAAACTTATAAGTGGAGACACATGTATAAGTTTCTGCTGGGCAGCGATTATGCTTATAAACAATAAAATTTTTGAAAATATCAAGCTTTTTGATAAAAAATATTTTCTTTTTTGGGAAGATTACGATCTCTGTAGGAGACTTTATAATAACAAAATCCCAATTATTAAAACATATTGTTCACGCGCACATCATTTAGAACATAAATCAGTAAAAGATAATTTAAGAAATTATTTTATAATACAACAATATCATGTGCTTTCTTCATATATTTATTTTAACGTAAATAAAAAAGATAATATTTTAATAAAAAGATTTTTTATTTATCTTTTTAGATCAATAAGTTATTTATTTATTCTTAATATTAAAAAATCTATAAAAAATATTGCTAGATTGACTGCTATTATAAAATATAAGTTTAAATAAAATTCTAAATAATGAAATTAAAATACTATTTTAGAAGGTTTTTTTATTCAATTTTTGTTGAAAATTTTAATAAAAAAATAAAATATAATTGGGAGTCTTACCCTCTAAGGTTTGAAATAATTAATAAAATCATCTCTAAGAGAAATTATACTTCCTATCTTGAAATTGGTTGTTTTAAAAATGAAACTTTTAACAACATTAATATTAAAAAAAAAATTGGCGTCGATCCTGTATCAGGTGGAAATTTAAGAATGACAAGTGACCAATTTTTTAAAGAGAATCAAGAAAAATTTGATTTAATATTCATTGATGGACTTCATGTCTATGAGCAAGTCATTAAAGATATATTTAATTCAATAAATGTTTTGAAAGAAAATGGAATAATTCTTGTGCATGACTGTCTTCCGCGAAAACTTTGGTATCAAACACCTACAAGAATGTCAGATACATGGAATGGTGACGTATGGAAAGCAATAGTTGAGTGTAGAACTTTGGAATATATTGATACATATACATGTTTAGCTGATGAAGGTATTGGGGTTATAAAAGTACAAAAAAATAACAATCTTTTAAAATTAAAATTATCAAATTTTAAAAATTTAAAATACAAAGAATATTATGCAAATAGAGAGAGTTTAATGAATATTATAAGTGTTGAAAAACTAATAAATAAAATATGCTAAAATATGAAAACGAGTAAGCTCAAAAAAAAAATTATTAACATTTTTCTCAAAAATAAATTAAATAAAGATCATGCCAATATATCAGCTAATGCAATTATAAATGCTGAACTTGTTGGTGCTTATGGTCATGGTCTATCGCGACTTAAAATGTACTGTGATAGAATTTCAAAAAAAGTAATTAATCCAAAACCTAAAATTAAAATAAAGAAAATTTCAGAATCTATTTCCCACATAGATGCAAATAACAGTATTGGTTTTGTTGCAGCAGATATTGGAATTAAAACTGCTATTAAACATGCGCAAAAAACTGGTATAGGAATGGTAGCAGTTAAAAATAGTGGTCACTATGGTTTATCTGGTTATTACGCTGAACAAGCAGTAAAGAAAAATTTAATTACAATGATTTATACAAATGCTCCCCCAGCAGTTGCTCCACATGGTGCATTAAAAACATTGTTTGGAACAAATCCAATTTGTTTTGGATCCCCTACTGGTTCCAAAATTCCATTTATTTTAGATACATCTATCTCAATGATAAATAGGGGAAAAATAAGAGTAGCAGCAAGAAACAATCAATCAATTCCTACTGGAGTTGCTTTAGATAAATTTGGTAAACCAACTACAGATGCTAAAAAAGCATTAGCAGGAGTACAATTGCCAATTGCAGGTTTTAGAGGTTCAGGACTTGCTTGGATGGTAGATATATTAAGTGGAGTTTTAACTGGAGGAAATCACGCAGGAAGAGTTAAAGATCCATTTGATGATTTTTCAGGTCCACAAAATATTGGACATTTATTTATTACTTTTAAAACAAATTTATTTCAAAAAAATTATAACCAACGAATTAAAGATAATATTAAAACAATAAAGAAACTTCCTAAGATTAAAGGAGTTAAGGAAATAATGTATCCAGGACAAAATAAATATGCCCGTTATAAAAATAACTCAAAAAAAGAAATTTATATACCTGATATAATAAAGAAAGATTTGGAAACCTTAATAAGTTAACATCGTAAGAGCACCCAAAGAAACGATAACAGATGATAAAATTATTGTTCGTTTAACTTTTTCCTTCTTCTTTTCTTCTAGAAGTCTTTGCTTTAGAACATCCACGTTAACTCTTTTTGGAGTTTCAACATATTGAGAGGGGGTCTCTACAATCCCGGATGTTCTATGTAAGCTTTCTGTACTCATATTTTGTTTGTAAGATGTATTTAAATCATCTTTAACTCATGTTTTACATACTAGTGTTGTCCAAAATGGGTTGACTCTAATTTCACTTTTGTTCATATTGGGTTTTTTTAAAATATGAGCACTATACCAAGTATATCTGAACATATTGATGAGAAGGTAATCAATAAAGTAATTCAAGATAATTTTGCCGCACTGGCTCCCGCTTATTTTACTTTAACAAGCAACTGGTTTGTAAGAGCCTATGATCATTATAAAGACATAGATAAGTTTGTCCTTATTATTTATTTGATACATCAAGACCTTATATATTTCAGACAAAATGGGGTAAAAATTGACTACGACACCTTTTATAAAGATAAATCAATCGAAATTGATAAAATTAATATTTCAGACATTTCAAAAGATCTAGGAGTTCCAAAAGAAAGTATTAGAAGAAAAGTTTTAGAATTAGAAGAACTAGGAGTAATTAAAAGAACTGGTAAGAAAATTTTTGTTGTTAGAGACACCGTTTACTCAGCTAAAGCGGTCGACACTCTTACAGAGGTTGCAAATATCTTATATGAATTTAATAAAATTTTAAAAAAGGAAAAATTAGTAAATGAAGTTTACTCTCTAAAAGAAATAATATTAGTAATAAAAGAAAATTTTTCTTATTGTTTGTACCAGTTTAATAAATTTTGGTTTATTTATATTAAAAGATGGAGAGAAGAATTAAAAGATTTAGAAGTTTTTGCAATCGGCATGGTTGTACTAATAAATACAATTAAAAATCCAAAATTTACTCCAAAAAAACCACATTTAGATTCGTATAGAAAAGAGATTCTGGGGTCAGATAAAAGAGGAGTTAATGCCATGTCAATTTCTGATATAACTGGAATTCCTAGACCTACAGTTGTTAGAAAAATAAAATATTTAGTTGATAAAAAATTTCTTCATATAAATAATAAAAAATTAATTACATACAATGCTAAAGATAGTGCTTTTGTAACAACAAAGGGAATGGTGAATAAAAATATGCTTAGTTTAAGCCATTTTATTTATAAAGTTTTTAATCATATCAGAATAATCAATACTTAATTAAATCTTCTTAAAATATAAATAAAAAATAAACCCAGTTATATACATGATTAGTGCATAAGCACCAGTTGGTAATGCATATAATATATCATTGCCAAATATTTGAGTAGAAACAAATAACGCTAACGTGCCATTTTGTAATCCACATTCTAAAGCAATACATCTCATTTGTTTAATTCCTGAAGAAAAAGCTTTTGCAATGTAATATGCGATAACCATCATTGAAATATTTAAAATTAAAGCAATTAAACCTGCTTGTTTGATAAAGCTAAGAATACTTTCTCTTTCTTCATAAAACGCTGCTACAAAAAAAACAATAAACAAAAATATGTTGAGTTTATTAAATATTTCAACTTTAGAAGATATGAAATTTTCAGCAAATTTTCTGATAATCATTCCTAATATTACAGGTACTGTTACAACTAAAAACATTTTTAGTGCTATTCCCGTCATTGAAATGTTTTGAGAAACTTCTGTTATCCCTAACATGTCTGCAGATGTAAAGATTATTAAAGGAACTGTAATTATACTTAATAAACTAATTACAGCAGTTAAAGATATTGATAATGCAACATCACCATCAGCAAACTTTGTCATTACATTAGATGTTACACCTCCTGGTGCTGCAGCTATGATCATAACCCCTATTGCTATTTCAGGTGGTGTTTTTAAAATTAAAATTAATATGTATGCTACAATTGGAAGAATTATTAATTGAGAAATAAAACCAACAATAAAATCTTTTGGTGATTTGAATACTCTTCCAAAATCATCAAGTTTTAATCCTAGGCCTAAGCCTAACATTATCAAAGCCAATATAATTGGCGCTATCTTAGTTACTATTTCCAAATCTTCTCCCTCCCCCTCAAGAAAGAACTGATTAACTATATATCATTTAATAAAATAAATAAATTTTAAACCTGTAAGTGAAAATCTTAATAAAATAGTAACATTTTTCTTTATTTCATAATAAGTTTTTTAGAATAAATATAAACTTAGAGAGGAAATAATGAAAAATCTAATTAAGATAGCATCTATTGTCCTTCTTTTTTCAATTACATTGTTTGGTCTTACAAACAAAGCTTCTGCTGCAAAATTGACTTTATATTGCAGTGTAGAAATCGATGTTTGTGAAATGCTTGAACAAGCTTATGAAAAAGAAACAGGCACAAAAGTTGCAATGACAAGAGCAAGTAGTGGTGAAACTTTCGCAAAAATTAAAGCAGAAGGGTCTAATCCAAAAGGAGACGTTTGGTTTGGTGGAACAGGTGATCCACACTTAACGGCTGCTCAGGAAAATTTAACAGAAAAATATAAATCAAAACATTTCGACGATTTATTACCTGCAGCACAAAACCAAGCAAAAAATGCTGACTATAAATCTGTAGGGATTTATGTTGGTGCATTAGGTTTTGGATACAATAAAGATCTTTTAGCTAAAAAAGGTCTTCCAGCTCCAAAATCATGGATGGACTTAACAAAACCTATTTATAAAGGTGAAATCCAAGTAGCAAATCCTAATTCATCTGGAACTGCTTACACAACTTTAGCTACAATTCTTCAAATTTTTGGTGAAGATAAAGGTTGGGATTACATGAAAAAACTTCATGCAAATATAAATACTTACACAAAATCTGGTTCTGCCCCGATTAAAGCGACTGGAAGAGGTGAAAACTTAATTGGTATTTGTTTCCAACACGATGGTGTGAAACAAACTAAAAAAGGTTTACCTGTTGTAACGGTATCTCCTGCTGAGGGGACTGGTTATGAGGTTGGATCAATGAGTATTATTGCTGGTGCAAGAAATATGAAGGAAGCTAAGAAGTTTTATGACTGGGCATTAAGTCCTGCAATACAAACTATGGTATTCACTTCAGGAAAATCTTTGCAAGTACCATCAAATACTAAAGCAAAAGCTGATCCTGATGCTCCAGATTTATCTACAATTAACTTGATTGATTACAATTTTAAAGTTTATGGAGATAAAGCTACTAGAGCGAGCCTGTTATCCAAGTGGGATAACGATGTATCTGTAATTCCTAGATAATTTTAGGAATTAATGAGAGGACTCGTTATCTGTTGGATGCTCATAGGAGGATTGGGCTTCCTAGTCTTTCCATGGTATGTAACTGGTGACGGGTTTTTCTCAATAAACTGGATACTAGAATATTCTTTAGAGGATTATGGTTCTGTATTACCTCAAGTATTTATAAATAAAAAATATTGGCTTTTACCAATATTGCTTCCTCTAATTTTTCCTTTAGCAACATTTAAATTAAATCAGAATAATCCGATATATTCTAAAATTTTCTTGTACTCGGGGTTAATTGGTTTTTTTTACTTTTTTCTTCAGGGATTTTCTATTGGTATAAGAGGATGGAATTTTGAAATTTTACAATCTATTTTTGGTGATGTAGAAAATCAATTTGGTGTTGGTTCAGGTGCAGTTTTAACTTGTTGTACATTTGTATTTTATATCACTCATGGTCTTTCAGCACGTGGGTGGTTGAATGGGGATAATTTTATAGTTGGAAGTATAGGTAGTATTATAATTTTAGTTTCAACTTTTGTATTTTTTCCAATTTTCAGAATGTTTGCAGTTGCTTTTAAAGGTACTGAAGGTGGATATGAAATAAGTAATTTTTCAGACAAAATATTTAATAAAGGAATTTGGGGGCTGGATTGCCTTTATAGTGATTATGCTTGTGGTGTTTTTTGGAATACAGTTACTATGGGTACACTCACTGCATTTTCATCAACAATTTTGGGGTTAGCTTTTGCTTTATTAGTTGCAAGAACTAGTTTCAGATTTAAAAAAACTATTAGAGTATTATCTGTATTGCCAATAATCACTCCACCGTTTGTAATTGGTCTAGCAATAATTATTTTATTTGGAAGAACTGGTGTAGTTAGTACCTTTCTTGAGTGGGCTTTTGATATCGAACCTTCTAGATGGATTTATGGTTTACCTGGAATATGGTTTGCCCAAACACTTGCTTTCACCCCTATCGCATTTTTAGTTTTAATTGGAGTTGTTGAAAGTGTTAGTCCTTCAATGGAAGAGGCTTCACAAACATTAAGGGCTTCTAAATGGCAAGTTTTTAAAACTGTTACCTTACCATTAATGAGACCAGGAATTGCAAATGCATTTTTATTAGGTTTTATTGAAAGCTTAGCAGACTTTGGTAACCCTTTGGTGCTTGGAGCGGAATATGATGTTTTGTCTACTGAAATATTTTTTGCAATTGTTGGTGCACAGTACGATGAAACTAAAGCAGCAATATTAGCAATGATTTTATTATCTGTAGTTCTGGTAGTATTTTATCTGCAAAATCAATGGTTAGGAAAAAAATCGTACATTTCAATTTCAGGTAAAGGAGATAGTGGTGTTCATCCAGAACTTCCAAATAAAACAAAATGGGTAATTTATTCAACCGTGCTTCCGTGGGCTTTATTGACATTTATAATTTATGTAATGATCATGTTCGGTGGATTTGTAGAAATGTGGGGTGTAGATCATAGTTTTACTTTAAGGCATTATATTGAAGCTTTTAATGTTGATTGGGTAAAAGAAAGAGGTTTCTTATGGACTGGAACTGCTTGGAACTCCTTTAATACTACATTTACGATAGCTCTAATTTCCTCTTTACCAACTGCTGCAATTGGAATTTTAACTGCATATCTTCTAACAAGACACAAATTCAAAGGAAAAAATGCTTTTGAATTTGGAACAATGTTAAGCTTTGCAATACCAGGTAGTGTAATTGGTGTAAGTTACGTTTTTGCTTTCAATGTTCCTCCCCTTGAAATAACTGGAACTGGAATAATTTTAGTAATTGCATTTGTATTTAGAAACATGCCAGTTGGAGTTAGAGCAGGAATAGCTGCAATGAACCAGCTTGATCCACACTTAGATGAAGCTTCATCTACTTTAAACGCGTCTAGTGCCCAAACATTTAGGAATATAATACTTCCTTTGCTTAAGCCTGCAATTACAGCATCTTTAGTTTTTAGTTTTGTAAGAGCTATGACTGCAATTAGTGCTGTTATCTTCTTGGTAAGTGCAAATTATGACTTAGCTGTTTCATACATACTTGGTCGATTAGAAAATAATGACTATGGCCTTGCAATAGTGTATTCATCTGCTTTAATTGTAGTGATGCTGATTACAATCACTTTAATGCAATTAATAATAGGAAAACGTAAATTAGGAAGAAGAGATCAAGACGCTGGAATTTTACAAGGAAATTTTGGATAATGAAAAAAGCAGAAGTAAAGTTTGAAAATATAACAAAAAAATTTAATGAAACTACAGCGGTAGATAGTGTTAGCTGTAAATTTGAAGCTGGAACTTTAACTACTTTACTTGGTCCATCTGGCTGTGGAAAAACTACTTCACTAAGAATTATTGCAGGTCTAGAAAGAGCTACCAGTGGTAAAATATTAGTAGATGATGAAGACGTAACATTATTACCTGCAACTGACAGAGATGTATCAATGGTATTTCAATCTTATGCTTTATTTCCACATATGAGTGTAATTGAAAATGTTTCGTATGGCTTAAAAATGATCAATGTAAATAAGAAAGAATATACTCAAAAATCTTTAGAAACTCTAAAATTGGTAAATTTAGAAGGTTATGAAAATAGAATGCCTTCTGAATTATCTGGGGGTCAACAACAAAGAGTTGCTGTTGCAAGAGCAATTGTTCTAGAACCAAAGGTATTATTATTTGACGAACCTCTTTCAAATTTAGATGCAAAATTAAGAAGACAAGTAAGAGAAGATATTAGAGAAATACAACAAAAACTTGGGGTTACAACAATTTATGTAACTCATGACCAAGAAGAAGCTTTAGCAATATCTGACAAAGTAATAGTAATGAATAATGCTATTATCGCTCAAGAAGGTAGTCCAAAAGATCTTTATAATTATCCACAAAATAAATTTGTAGCTAATTTTATTGGTGATGCGAATGTTGTAAAAGCAGAAATATTAAATAAACAATCAAACTCTTATGATTTAAAAATAGCTGAAATGAAAATTAAAGTACACAGTGACAAAAATTTTGAAAAAAATGTTTCTGTAGCACTTAGGCCAGAAAAAATTTCAATTAACAAAGATAAAAAAGAGAACTCAATACATGCAACTGTAAATAATGCTTCATTTGTAGGAAGTAGTTATCAATACATACTAAATTCAGATGCAGGGAAACTGTTTGTTATTTCAGGAGAAACTAATGATATATTTAAAGTTGGAGAAGAAGTCTTTTTAAGTATAAATGAAGAAGAAGTAAAAATTCTTAAAGATTAAATTATATGCTATCAAGTAAAGAAATTATATGCCCAAATAACCTTCTAGATTTAGCGCATAAAAAAAAAGGTGTTAAAGTTGCTGTAGTAAATGCAGGGAAACCTTTGCCAATGTTATCCATTCAAGATGCGGTAAATGAGGATCTAATTGAACCTATTTTTATTGGTCATGAAGTTGAAATACAAAAATGTGCTGAAGATATTAAATGGGATATCTCTAAATATGAACTTATTCATGAACCTGTAGAGAACGATACGGCGAAAATTGCAGCTAAACTTGCAAGTGAAGATAAAGTTAAAATAATTGTCAAAGGACACATTCATACAGATGTTCTTATGAAAGAGGTTTTAAAACGTGAATACAATTTGTTAGGCAAAACAAGACTAAGTCATATTTGGCATATGAGCATTGGTAAAGATGACAAGCCTTTGATAATCACTGATGGAGCATTAAATGTATTGCCTAACGTAAAAACTAAAATGCATATCTTAAAAAATGTTGTAAATTTTTCACACAGAATAGGAATAGAAAGACCAAAAATATCTGTTTTATCTGCAACAGAAGAGGTTTTAGATAGTGTCCCAAGCTCTATTGAAGCTGCAGAAATTACTAAGTTAGCTCAAGAAGAAAATTTAAATGCTGATGTATTTGGACCTTTGGCTTTTGATAATAGTATTTCCAAAAAGTCTGCGGCTATTAAAGGAATTAAAAATTTAGTTGCTGGAGAAGCAGATGTTTTATTGGTACCAAGTGTTGAGACTGGTAATGCTTTGGTTAAAATGCTTATTTATTTTAGTGGAGCGTGTGCTGCAGGAGTTGTGGTCGGTGGAAAAGTACCGGTCGTTATAACAAGTAGATCTGATGAAGCTCAAGCACGTTTAGCTTCTATTGCAGCTGCAGTAGTTGCTTTAGACTAAATGATACATTGAATTTCAAACAAAATTCATTTAAATAAATTGAAATTTTAAAGGAGAGAAATGTCAATTACATACTTAAAAAAATCGCCAAAAACATCGTCTACAGACGACACTAAAACAAGAGAAATAGTTGAAAATATTCTAAAAGATATTGAGACTAGTAAAGAAGAAGGCTGTAAGGAGCTTTCAAAAAAATTTGATAAATATGAGGGTGATGTAATTGTTTCAAAAGAAAAAATTGAAGAAATAAAAAAAAATTTAGATCAGAAAACTAAAGATGATATTCAGTTCTCTCATGAAAGAGTAAGAAAGTTTGCTGAGGCACAATTAAAAAATTATGGCCAAGACTTTGAAGTTGAATTATCTGATGGTTTATTTGCAGGACAAAAACTTATTCCAGTAAATACAGCTGGTTGCTACGTACCAGCAGGAAGATATGCTCATATAGCCTCAGCCGTAATGAGTGTAACAACAGCAAAAGTTGCAGGGGTTAAAAATATTTTAGTTTGTAGTTCACCTAAACCTGGTGTTGGAGTACATCCGTCTATTGTTTATACGGCTGACTTATGTGGTGCTGACGTAATAATGAATTTGGGTGGTGTGCAAGCTATTGCAGCAATGACAAATGGTTTATTTGGAAATGCACCTGCAGATATTTTGGTTGGTCCTGGTAACCAATTTGTTGCTGAAGCAAAAAGAATTTTGTTTGGGAAAGTTGGTATAGATTTATTTGCTGGTCCAACTGAAATTGCAGTTATTGCAGATGAAACTGCTGATCCTGAAATGGTAGCTTATGATTTAGTTGGACAAGCAGAACACGGTTATAATTCTCCAGCTTGGTTGTTTACTAAAAGTAAGAAAGTTGCAGACTACGTTATGCAAAGAGTTCCAGAATTAATTGCTGATTTACCAGATCTTCCAAGAGAAAATTCAGGTGCTGCATGGAGAGATTATGGTGAAGTAATTCTTTGTGATACTGATGAAGAGATCGCTAAAGTTAGTGACGAATACGCCCCAGAACATTTAGAAGTCCAAACTAAAAATTTACACTGGTATCACGAGAGATTAAAGAATTACGGATCTTTATTCATAGGAGAAGAAACAACAGTTGCTTATGGAGATAAATGTTCAGGTACAAATCACATTTTACCAACAAAAGGTGCTGGTAGATACACGGGCGGTTTATTTGTTGGAAAATTTATAAAAACATTAAGTTTCCAAAGAATGAATAAGGCTGCAACAAAAGAAGTTGGTGCTGCTTGTGCAAGAATTTCTAGATACGAAGGAATGGAAGCGCATGCCAGAACCGGTGACGTCAGATTAAGAAAATACGGATTTTCTAATTAATTATTTAATTAGTTAATTTTAAATCTAAATATAGAGCTGCGGACCAAGAAAAATTATTTGCACCCATTGGTTTACCATTCTTACAACTGTAATATTCATGAAACCCTTTTTTTTCTACCAATCTAATAGTGATTTGTTTAATTTTTTTTGCGTATTTTTCGTCCTTATTCATGAGACCTTTGCATATAAACCAATTACAATTAACCCATACAGGACCTCTCCAATAACGTTTTTCCTCAAAGCTTTTGTGATTAGGTTTTATTGAAGAAAAGAAATATTTTTCTTTAAAGTTATGTTTTTTTAAGTTTTTGATTAAAAGATTATTTATCTTATGATTGTTGATATCAGCAAACAACACTAAGTAATTAGTTATAGATGGGACTGATATTTTTTTTTTATTTCTTAAATCAAATGAAAAAAAAGCACCCTTTTTTTTATCAAAAAAACTTAAAATATTTCTCTCTGTAAGTTTTACATAATTAATAATTTTTGAACTATCTAGATTAAATTCTTTTAAAAGTATGATTAAATCTTTATTTGCTTTAAGAAATATAGAATTAAATCCAATATCAACGACATTGAACAACGCGGTATTGAATATTTTTTTTGGGTTATACTTTTTTTTTCTTAGATCGTTTTTAATTGTTACATACCTATCATAGTCAATATTTAATGGTCTTTGTTCTGGGTTAATGACTTTATTATCAGCTCTTTTGTATTGTATATTTCTTTCAATTTCAACTTTACTCATTGGTCCATCCCAAAGTGAAGAATTATCATAACCGCTTTCCCACGGATGAAGTATTGATACCAAGCCAGTTTTTTTGGGATCTCTAAATTTAATAAACCATTCATGAGATTTTTTAATTTTAATTATTAATTTTTTAATTTCTTTTTTTTGTTTTTTAGTAATTTTATTTTTATCTATGATTTGTTTTAAAATACTTGCAAGTACTGGGGGTTGAGTTATTCCAGAGGAGTGTATTTTATTTCCACAATTCCAAGCAGTATGATTAGGATAATAATTTGTATATGTATTATGAAACAATATATGTGGAACCATTCCATCTTTCCATTGCCCATCTAAAAGTGTCTTTATTTCTTTAATTGCAAAATTTAAATTAAAATAAGAATATCCTAATGCAATAAATGCCGAATCCCAGTTCCATTGAGCAGGATATAATTTATTATTTGTTGGTAAGGTGTATCCTCTTTTTCTATTTCCAATTAAAATTTTTTGAGCATTTTTAATAAATCTATTCATTATCCTTTAACGCTTCCTGCTGTCAAACCGCTAACTAAATATTTTTCGAAATAAACAAAAATAAATAATACTGGTAATGTAACAACAACTGAGCCTGCCATTAAATATTGTCTTGGTGTTTCTGCATCTCCACTTAAATATTGGATAGCTCTTGATAATGTAAATGAATTAGGATTGTCCAAAAACATCAAAGAAAACAAAAATTCATTCCATGCAATCATAAAAACATACAAAGCAACAGATGAAATCGCAGGAATGCTTAAAGGAATTATAATTTTTGTTATAATTCCAAACCAACTTAATTTGTCTAAAATTGCAGCTTCTTCTAATTCTTTAGGTATGCTTTTAAAGTATCCTTGTAACATATAAATAGCTACTGGGAGTGTTGTTGCCGTATACACAATTAATAAACCCTCTATTGAATTACGTAAACCTAATTGACTAAATATTGTATACAACGGAATAACAAGAACGATTGCAGGGAACATGTATATTATAAGAATAGATGTAGACAAAAATGTTTTTCCAAAGAAATTTAATCTTGCAACCGCATAAGCAGCAGGTATTGCAAAAAGAAGAGTGATAATAACAGTACCAACAGAAACAATTGTACTAGTCACAATATATTTTCCAAATTTATAAGATTTAAAAATTACAAAATAAGATTTAAATAAATCTTTTATATCTTGTCCGAAATTGATACTAAAATCTAAAGGATTCACTAACAAAGCTATTTGTGTTTTGAAACTTGTGACTAACATCATGTAAAATGGAAAAAGTATTACAAAAGAGAAAAATAAAATTCCAAATAAAGTTAAGAAGTCGAACAAAATTACTTGTGTAGAGTGCTCTTCTTTTAAACCTATAAAAGTATATTTGCTAATTTTATTGGTGAAAAAATATAATATTAAAAATACACCCACATTATACCAAATTGGTAATTTTTGTATTAAGAAACCATCACAAAAAACGAATATGGAAGAAAAAATGATTGATTTATAAATTGATTTAATTCTATCACCTATTCCTAAGTGAGCTAATGATATTAAAAAACCAAATATAAAAATTATTTCTATATTAAAACTATTAATGCTTAAACCTTGCAGTGTTGCTAATATCTTCCAAATAGAAATTAAAAAAATTAAGAAAAAAGTAGATATCAATGAAAATAATATTGTATTTTTAGTTCTCATCTACTCTTTTTCCTAAAAGTTTAAAATAAAAAAACATAAACATTAAAAGTAATACAACGATTACAATTGAAACGGCTGAGCCCATTCCAATATCTGATATTGCAAAACCTTGTTGATAAACATTAATTGGTAAAGTTCTTGTTCCTGATGCACCTCCAGTTAATAAAAAGACGTCCTCAAATTTATTAAAATTCCATATAAATCTAATCATGAATAAAATCGAAATTACTGCAGTAATTTGGGGAAGTGTAATATTAAAAAATTTTTGAAAGGGACTGGCCCCATCAACATCAGCTGCCTCATATAATTCTTTTGGAATAGCTTGAAGTCTTGCAAGAATAAATAAAAAGGCTAGAGGGAAATATCTCCAAATTTCAAACATTACAACTGTTGTAAGTGCTAACCTTAATTTAAAATCAAAACCTAAAATACTAATTTCAATATATTTTTGTCCAAGAAGGTTTATTGGAGTTTCAATAATTTGATAATTTAATAGTAAACTATTTAACGTACCGCTATTAGGGTCTAGTAAAAGTTCCCAAGTGTAAGCTAAAGCAACAACTGGAGCAACATATGGGAAAAGTAGAACACTTCTCATGAATGTTCTTCCATAAAATTTTTGATTTACCATTTGAGCAGTTAAAATACCAAATACTATCGAGCCTACAGTTCCAAAAAATGTGTAATAAAACGTTGTTAATAGTAAATCTACAAATTCATTTTCAAACAAAACTTTTTTAAAGTTTTTGAGAGTAAAGTTAGTATTAAGTAATATATTATCAGATTTCCCATATAATTTTGGTTTAATTGTTTTAAGATTTTTTTTGTCTACTTTTGATCCATCATTTGTTTTAAATACTACCTGAAAATTTTCCCTATATTTAGCTGGCCAATTTCCAAATTCACATTTTAAGTTATACTTTTCGTAAGCACATCTTGGATCTAAATTTTCAATTTCAAAATTTTTTGGGAAATTATCTTGAAAAGAAACATCTCTTATTTCTTGAATTAATGAACTATTTCTTAACTTATATAATATCTTTATTTTAAAAGGCTCATCAGAAATAGATTTAACAATTTTTTTTGCTCTTGGTTCTGGAATTCGAATATCTTTTAATTCAACTTCTTTAAAACTAATCCAAACATTTGCAAAAATTGGAAATAAAATTATTGAAAAAACTAAAAGAATTGCAGGTAAAGTGAGTACGTATGCAGTTTTTTTTTCTGTATTTGCTAAAGTATCATTCATAAAAAAAGCGGATAATTTATATTACCCGCTTTTTAAATAAATTAAAATTATTTGAATTTAGCTAATTCAGCATTTATTTTATCAACCGCTTCATCAACAGAAATTTGATCATCAATATATTCACGTGTTATTCTGTTTAAGAATTGTGCATTAATAATTTTGGATGCTCTAGATAGCTCACCTTCTTTAACTCCCCATCTATTTGCAGTATCCAAACCAGCTACAATATTATTAATAACATCTGGGTCGTATAGATCTGACAAAGGTGCTTTTCTATCAACTCCAACAGGTAGTTTACTCCAAGCTTTCGTGAAAGCCTCAGGGTCACTTGAATTTCCTCTTCGTACAGGAAATTTACCTTCTGGAGCTATCGATAATGTGCTTGTGTAACCTTCATCCATTGAGTACATGATAAATTGTTTAGCTTCATCTGTATCAGCATCAGCTGTTATACCAAAGTATCTAACATCTGCCCATGCAGCACCTTTTTTATTACTAGGTCCGCTAAAATTAGTTATGAAACCAGTTTTAGAAGCTAGTTCAGGTGATGTTGGATCACTGTTAATTGTTGGTGGAGCTGAATCTCTTAAACCAGCAAGCTCATCCATAATAAATGGTGACCAAATAATCATTGGAGTTTTACCAGCGAAGTAAAGTGCTCTAGATTGTTTCCAGTACAATTCTCCTGGAGGACTTGCTTTTGCAATTACTTTATAAAACTCTAATGCTTGTTTTAATTTCTTACCTTGTTTTTTGATTCCACCTTTTTTAACAATATTAACTCCATTTGCTAAAAGAACGTGCTCTAAAACTTGACTCATGAAATTTTCATCAGTCTTGGTAGCAGCTACGAACCCAAACATTCCATTTTGTTTTGAAAGCTTCTCAACTGCGGCTACAATATTCGCATAACTTGTTGGCGGTGCTAAATCAGCATTTTCAAAAAGATCCTTTCTATAAACAACCATCTGTGTCCATCCATCAACTGGAACGGCTGCAATTTTTGAACCCTTTTTTGCCATGTTAAGCGCACCTGGTGCAAATGTTTTTTTACCTAATTCTTTGACAACAGCATTGTTAGCATCCACATCTAATATTCCTGCTTCAGCCCATGGCAATACATATTGTAAAGTATGGTAGATCACATCTGGTAAGTCGCCCGCTGCTGCTGCAGCTGTAGCTCTAGTTCCCAAATCTTTTTCTTCTATTGGGATAACATCTACTTTAATACCTGTTTTAGTTTCAAAAGCTTTTGCCATTTCCTCTTGTTTTGCCATTCTGGCTGGCTGAACTTCTGTAGTCCAAAACTTTATGTCTGCGTAAACAACATTCGAGATAAAAAACGAAATTACGCAAAATATTTTAATTATATTTTTCATTTCCCCTCCTATTTATAAATAAAATTATAATTAATTTAAAAATGTTTCGCAAACTATTCAGTTGCTTTTTCTCAATCCTATGATTTCCCTGTAAATTTATTTAAATACGGTCAAAATTTAAAGTTAGTCAATTATAAGTTGTACTAAGACTTTAATCTATTTCCGTTTTCATCAAAAATGAATAAGTCATTTAAATCAAATCCAATTTTATTTCCAATTTCTATATTACTTGGGACTTTGGCACTTAATTGATGCTCATTCTTTTTCATATAAGCAATTTTTTCATTACCTAAATTTTCTATTAACTCTATTTCAGGATTAAAACTGAACTGATTTTCTTGATTTGCTTTTAAGTGCTCAGGTCTTATACCTACAAAATGTTTTGATTTATTTAATTTTAATTGATCAAATTGAATATTGTTTTCTAATATCTTAATTGTATTTTCAGAGATGATGTTTTGTTCACTTAACTCTAATATATTCATCTTTGGTGTTCCAATAAATTGAGCCACAAAAATATTTGCAGGGTCATTATAAATTTCCTCTGGAGTACCAACCTGTTCAATGTTACCTTGATTTAAAATAACTATTCTGTCTGCTAAAGTCATAGCTTCAACCTGATCATGAGTAACATATATCATGTTAGTTTTTATTTGATTGTGTAATTTTGATATTTCTACTCTCATTTCAGCCCTTAAAGCAGCATCCAAATTAGATAATGGTTCATCGAATAAGAATATTTTTGGATTTCTTGTGATAGCTCTTCCTATTGCAACCCTTTGTCTTTGACCTCCTGATAATTGTTTTGGTTTCCTCTCAAGAAGTTCTTCAATTTTTAGAATTTTTGCCGCTTGCATAACTTTTGTATTGATTTCCTCTTTTGGTCTTTTTTCTATTTTCAAACCAAAAGACATATTTTCATAAACATTCATGTGAGGGTAAAGTGCATAAGATTGAAAAACCATTGCAGTTTGTCGCTTTGATGGATGAAGTTCGTTAATTTTTTGATCGTTAATAAAAATTTCACCTTCGTCAATTTTTTCTAATCCAGCAATCATTCTTAACAATGTTGATTTTCCACAACCTGATGGTCCTACTAAAACAAGAAATTCGTCTTCTTTACCTAAAAGATTAAAATCTGTAATAATTTTATTTGTTCCAAAAGATTTATGTACACCTGTAAATTTAATATTTGCCATTTGAATCTATTCTAAAATATCAACTCCAATTTGTTTTAATATATGAATTATATCAATTGGTACCCAATTTTCACGAATTTTTCCTTCATCATGATGATAAAAATCCATAACTCTCATAGTTACATTTTGATTTTCAGATTTATAACCTAACCAGTCATCAGATCCGTATTTAGCTTGAATACTATTCCAGCCTGCTGTTAAGGAAAATTTTCCATCTCCTAATTCACAATAGTGACCAAGTTTCCAATAATTTCTTTCTTTAAAAGTTTTTCTAAAAGGTAATTGATGATTATCAACAAATCCCTCAAGAGTTCTTGCGGTACCAATTCCACTTGGTCC
>CACLRF010000003.1 GCA_902609235.1 uncultured Pelagibacteraceae bacterium | reverse complement strand
AAAAAAGAAAAAATACAACTAAGTTTAGATAAAACAAAAGAACTTAGTCCTAAAATAATCAAAAAGTATTCTGAATATATTCCACACACTAGAGATAAAACTAATTTTGATAAATGGAGTGATCATATAGATTTAAATGAAAATATTTATTTTTTTACGGTATTAAAAAATTTTGAAAAAACAAATATTGAAAATATTTTGATACAAGGAGATTCCTGGGCTGAAGTTTTCAATAATAAGACAAATTTTTTTATACTAAAAAATTATGCAAAGGAAAATAACTTGGGATTAATAAATTCTGGAATTACAAGTTTTTCACCAAGCGCAATGACAAGTCAATTAGATATACTGCAAAGAGAATTTGAAATTATACCGAATATAATTATTGCTATTATTGATCAAACTGACATTGGTGATGAATTGTTTAGATATAAAAATGTAGAAAATGATTTTTTCTCAAAAACTTTAAGTGCTGAAATTAAAAGTTTTAAATTAAATGCTATAGACAATTTCAATAAATTAAATTTCTCTTCGTTTAAATTAATTAGATATTTGTATGATTATTATCTACATAATAGGAATATATTTAATATTAACAAATTTGAGTTTATAGATTTAGTTTACAAACAATTAAAGGCTAGTTTTTTTAAAATACCTAAGTTGTTATATCCCCTACAATATGGTTTTAGTTTTAATGAAAAAGAAACTATAAAAAAAAGAATTAAAAATTATATAGAATTTGCTTTCAAAAATAAAAATTTGAAAAAGATTTATTTTGTATCACACCCCCACCTTAAGCATCTTGATAACAATGGATACATAATAAATATTTCATCAATAATTGATGAAGCAATAAATGAAACTAATTTAAAAAATAATATTGATCATATTAATTTTTCAAAAATGACAGAATCAAAAAATCGTGATATTTATCAGAAAACTGATAAATATTCTCATCTTACTGATGATGCATATTCAGATTACTATTTGCCAACTATTTTAGAAAAGATTAATTTTTAATTTACTACAACTATTGTCATTCTAAAATTTCATTATTTTCATTAAAAAATTCCAATAACAATGGAAATATTTTATCTGCAATTCTTTTTGAACCTTGTGGTGTAGTGTGGGCTGTATCAAAGTAATCATTTTGCTTCATAGTTAAAATTTCATCTAAAGCAATGAGATAATAATCATTTTCTATGCTAAAATTTTTTAATTCATTGTTTACTAAAAAAAGCTTTTTATCTTTAAGACCATCATACATCAATTGATTTATAAAAATTGGTTTAATTTCAAGTTTTTTTATTATTAAATTTAATTGATCTAACTTTGATCTAAAATTTTTAATCAAAATTAAATTCTCATCATCAACTTTATCATGAATTTTTATTGCTGCTTGATAATCAATATTTTCATAATCCTGATAAAGTGAATTATTTCCTAAATCATATGCAAAAATATTTTTTGGAAAGTATTTGTTTTTAACAAATTTAAATTTATCAACAAAAAAACTATTGTTTTTTATATAATCATTTAATTTATCAAATTTTTTTTCACTTACTTTGTTATCTAAAAAATAACTTCCATCAAAATTATCAAATCTTTCATTTATGCCTATATAAAAAATTACATATTTTGGATTAAAATTAGGTATTTTCGGAAACCAAAAATTAAAATCATTAATATAACCATTTACAGACTTTCCATCTGTTGATGCATTATAAATTTTAATATCATAATTTAAATTTTTAAAATAATCATTTAATAAGCCTACTATTGTTAAATTTTCAGGTGTATATCTTTGATTTCCAGTACTACCACCTTCAAAAATTATTTTTACATCTTTTGGATCAAACTCTTTGCCTCTAAATCCCCAAAAATTTCTTTTATAGAAAAAATTATATTCCTTACCATAAAAAGATGAAGTTGTTTGCCAATTTATCTTTCTCTCTTTCCTCATATAAATTCCAAAATTTTCTTTTTTAAACCAATATCCAAATATAACTTCGAGAATAATTATAAAAAAAACTAATATAAAAAAATTATAAACAACAACTTTGAAAAATCTCATAATGAGTTAGTCTAATTCAAATTCAGATTTATAGTCTTTCTTAAGATTTTTATCCTGTTTTTTTTTATCTAAAATACAATCACCAATTACAAGATAATCTAATTCTGTACCCATAAAACAATTAAAAGCATCAGTGGGAGTGTTTACAATTGGTTCTCCTCTTACATTAAATGAAGTATTTACTATTATTGGACATCCAGTTTTTTCTTTAAATTTTGAGATCAAATCATGATATCTATAATTAGTATCCTTAGTTACAGTTTGAATTCTTGCTGAATAATCTACATGTGTTACAGCTGGAACTTCTGACCTTTTAATATTTAGCTTATCAATACCAAAAAGTTTTTTTTGCTCTTCAGTCATTTCAATTTTTTTTTCTGAATTAATATTTGCTACCAGCAACATGTAAGGACTATCAACAGATATATCAAACCAATTAGATAAATCTTCTTTAAGAATTGAAGGAGCGAAAGGTCGAAAACTTTCTCTATACTTTACTTTTAAATTTAAATTTTTTTGCATCTTATCAGATCTTGGATCACCTAATATTGATCTACCACCTAATGCTCTTGGACCAAATTCCATTCTACCTTGAAACCACCCAATTGCTTTCTCATTAGATAAAAATTCTGAGGTTTTGTTAATTAAATCGTAATAATCAACTTTTTCAAAATTAGCACCAATTGATTTAAGTTCTTTTTCAATTTCTTCTTGGGTAAACTCTGTTCCTAAATAAGAACCTTTCATATCGTCATTTAAATTCACTTCTCTTTTATTTTCTTGTTCTATATACCAAAGTGCTAGTGCTGCACCTAAAGAACCTCCAGCATCTCCAGCCGCAGGTTGAATCCAAACATTATCAAATATTTTTTCTTTTAGAATTTTGCCATTTGCTACACAATTTAGAGCTACACCTCCTGCTAAACATAAATTTTTAATATCATATTCTTTACGAACTGCTTTAGCTAATTTGATCATTATCTCTTCTGTTACTTTTTGAATAGAGGCTGCGATATCCATGTGAAATTGAGTAATTTTTTCATTTTGAGGATTACGAGGTTTTTGACCAAATAAATTATTAAATTTATCATTGGTCATTGTAAGCCCAGTTGCATAATTAAAATATTTTTGATCTAATCTGAAAGTTCCATCATCTTTAATATCAATCAATTTTTTAATCTTGTCTTCATAAATAGGATTTCCATAAGGTGCTAGACCCATTAATTTATATTCTCCACTATTTACTTTAAATCCAGTGTAATAAGTGAAAGCAGAATAAAGTAATCCAAGTGAATGTGGAAAATGAATTTCTTTTTTAATTTCTAAATTATTATCTTTTCCTATAGCAACTGTTGTTGTAGCCCATTCACCAACACCATCTGCTGTTAATACAACAGCTTCATTAAAAGGTGATGGAAAAAAAGCACTTGCAGCATGACTTAAATGATGATCAGAAAAAAAAATATTTTGATCAGACTTATAATTTTTGTCATGATTTTTAAGTTTATTGAATAAAAGATTTTTTTGAAAAAGTTTTTCTTTAATCCACAAAGGCATTGCTTTTGCAAAAGAAACAAAACCTCTTGGAGCAAATGCAACATAAGTTTCCAATAACCTTTCAAATTTTAAAAAAGGTTTTTCAAAAAAAACAATTTGATCTATTTCACTTAATCTAAGATTTCCATAACTTAAAACAAACTCTATTGCATGATGAGGATAACTAGGATCATGTTTTTTTCTAGTAAATCTCTCCTCTTGTGCTGCTGCAATAATTTTTCCATCTTTTAAAAGACAAGCCGCACTATCATGATAAAATGCGGAAATACCTAAAATAGATGTCACTTTAAAATATTGTGTAAATAAATGGAGCTACAGCTGAACCTTGAGTTAAAACAATCAATCCACCAAATAAAACAAGAACTAATATGATTGGCAAAAGCCAATATTTTTTTCTAACTTTTAAAAATTCCCAAAATTCTTTTATAAAACTCATATTAAAATTGATTTTTCATTTTACTTTTTGGACCATTTTTTTCAATCCAATATGATTTTTCTTTATTAAACTTTAAATTTAATAAATCTTTACCAATTATTCTCATTATTAAAGCTATCGGAGTTACCACTAAAAAAAATATTATTCCCATTATTATAGGTGATACAATTCTCCCTAATAATATCCCAAATTTAAACCAAAGCTTATTTAAAGGAGTTAAAATTTTAGAGTTTATTAATCCTAAAAATAAAAAAATTATTGCGATAATTAAAGACCATACTCTCAATCCCTCACTATTAATTAAAGGGTAAATTGCAATTAGTAAAAAAACTATAGAAAAAACTATGCCAAAACTTTTATTAGAACCTATCTTAATATCATCCATTCAATGATTTTTGAGTTTTCATGTCTTTTTTATCAATCCCAGCAACTCGTACTGGTTTTTTCATAGCATCTCTTCTGAATGGTTCACCAAGTTCTTGATTTAAAATTACCTCAATAAAAGTTGTAATTCCTTTTTTCTGATCTTCACAAGATTTTTTAATTGCTTCAGTAGTTTCTTCCATTGTTCTAACTGTTAAACCTTTTAAACCACAAGCATCAGCAACTTTAGCGTAACTTAATTCAGGATCTAATTCAGTTCCAACAAAATTGTTATCAAACCATAGAGTAGTATTTCTTTTTTCTGCACCCCATTGGTAATTTCTAAAAATAACCATTGTAATTGCTGGCCACTCTTCTCTAGCACATGAACTCATTTCATTCATGCTAATTCCAAATGCTCCATCACCAGCAAAACCAATTACTGGTGTATCAGGACAACCAATTTTTGCTCCCAATATTGATGGAAAACCATAACCACAAGGACCAAATAAACCTGGTGCTAAATATTTTCTAGGCTTTTCGAATGTTGGGTAGGCATTACCAATAGCACAATTGTTTCCAATATCACTTGATATAATTACATCGTCAGGCATTCCAGCTTGAATTGCTCTCCAAGCTTGTCTTGGTGACATTCTATCTGCATCTCTTTCTCTTGCCTCTTTATTCCAAACTGTTCCTTCATCATCATCTTCATGATCTAAACTTGAAAGTTTTTGCAACCAAGCTGATTTAGTTTGATGAATTAAATCTTTTCTAGCCTGTCTATCAATATCACCAGCGTTTGAAGATAATTTTTCTAAAATTTGTTCAGCAACTAATTTTGCATCACCACTAATTCCTACAGTAACTTTTTTAGTCAAACCTATTCTGTCAGGATTAATATCAACTTGAATAATATTTGCATTCTTTGGCCAATAATCAATTCCATAACCAGGTAAAGTGGAAAATGGATTTAATCTAGTTCCCAAAGCTAACACTACATCAGCTTTTGAAATTAATTCCATTGCAGCTTTTGATCCATTGTAACCTAGAGGACCAACAGCTAAAGGATGGCTTCCTGGGAAACTATCATTATGTTGGTAACCAGAGCAAACAGGTGAGTCTAATTTTTCTGCAAGTTTTTTTGTAGCTTCTATAGCTCCTCCAATAACAACACCTGCTCCTGATAATATTACTGGAAACTTTGCTTTAGATAGCAAGTCAGCTGCTTTAGCTACAGCATCATTCCCTCCCCCTTGTCTTTCAAGTCTTACAATTGGAGGAAGATCGATATCAATTACTTGACACCAATAATCTCTTGGAACATTAATTTGTGCAGGAGCTGATCCTCTTATAGCTTTTTCTATAACTCTATTTAGTACCTCGGCCATTCTTGATGGATCTCTTACTTCCTCTTGATAACAAACCATGTCTTTGAATAAATTCATTTGCTCTACTTCTTGAAATCCACCTTGCCCCATTGTTTTATTCGCTGCTTGCGGTGTAACTAATAAAAGAGGAGTATGATTCCAATAAGCTGTTTTAATTGGTGTAACTAATCCAGTAATTCCAGGTCCGTTCTGAGCAATAACCATTGACATTTTACCAGTAGCTCTTGTGTAACCATCAGCAATCAAACCACCGTTTGTTTCATGAGCAACATCCCAGAAAGTAATACCTGCATCTGGAAAAATATCCGAAATTGGCATAAAGGCTGAACCGATAATTCCAAACGCATGTTCAATACCGTGCATTTGTAAAACTTTTACAAAAGCTTCTTCTGTTGTCATTTTTGTCATAAAACTAGAACCTCTCTAAAGTGTAATTATACTATTTATAAAATTCGTTTGTCAATTTGTGCGATTAATATATAAGTTTTTACGAATTTCAAACAAACAATTCGACACGATATGGCAACAGATATAATCATACATGATAAAAAAGACAACGTGGGAGTAGTTGTTATTGAAAAAATCACTCCTAAACAAGAATGTGCTTGCTGGATAATGGAAGACGACAGTTCAACAAAAATTCAATCCGTAGATGAAATACCTTTAGGTCATAAAATTGCAATGGTTGACCTTGAAGAGGGCGATACTATTTTAAAGTATGGTCACGATATTGGTAAAGTTGTTAAATCAATCAAAAAAGGTGAACATGTCCATGTTCACAATGTAAAAACAAAGAAGTGGTAATAGTATGGAAATCCCAAAGAGCTTTTTAGGTTATAAAAGAGAGAACGGCAGAGCTGGAACAAGAAATCATGTAATTATTTTGCCAGTTGATGACATTTCAAACGCATGTGCTGAGGCAGTTGCTAATAATATTAAAGGCACAATTGCTCTTCCTCATTCTTATGGAAGACTTCAGTTTGGTGCAGATTTAGAGCTTCATTTTAGAACAATGATTGGAACTGGATGTAATCCAAACGTTGCAGCAGTAATTGTTATTGGTATTGAACCAAAATGGACAAAAAAAATAGTAGATGGAATTGCTAAAACTGGAAAACCAGTTGAAGGATTTCATATTGAGCGTACAGGCGATATTGGTACGACAATGAAAGCTTCAAAAAAAGCACAGGAATTTGTTATGTGGGCTTCAGAAAAACAACGAGAAGAGTGTCCTTTAAGTGATTTATGGATTTCAGTTAAATGTGGAGAATCTGATACTACCTCAGGACTAGCTGCAAACCCAACCGTTGGAAACTTAATGGATAAACTTGAACCTTTAGGTGTTCACTTGTGTTTTGGTGAAACATCTGAATTAACTGGTGCAGAACAAGTTTGTGCGACTAGAGGAGCTACATTAGAAGCTTCCGAAAAATTTATGAAAACATGGAGCGCTTATAATGATTTTATTTTAAAAGAAGCAACAGATGATCTATCTGAAAGTCAACCAACAGCTGGTAATATAGCTGGAGGACTTACAACAATTGAAGAAAAAGCTTTTGGTAATTTTCAAAAAATAGGAAATTGTAAATTCATTGATGTTCTTGAACCAGCCGAAGAACCAACTAAAGGTAAAGGTTTGTATTTTATGGACACATCATCTGCTGCTGCAGAATGTGTGACACTTCAAGCTGCTGCTGGTTTTAATATTCATTTATTTCCAACCGGACAAGGTAATATCGTTGGAAATCCAATTGAACCTGTTGTTAAATTAACAGCTAACCCATTGACTGTAAAAGGTATGGGAGAACATATTGATTGTGACGTTTCAAAAATCCTTTCAAGAGAAATGGATTTGTCTGAAGCGGGTGATGAATTAATTAAAACTACACTAAGAGTAGCAAACGGTAGATTAACTTGTGCTGAAGCTTTAGGTCATAAAGAATTTGTTATGACTAAACTTTATAGAAGTGCTTGATTAATTAACTTTAGTATTACATGAAACTTAAGAAATACCTGGTTGTGTTACCAGGTATCATATTAGCATTTGTTCTTTACACTTTATCTCAAGGTTTCAATAATATAATTGGTATTGAGCTATTAGGCTATGAAAAAAGCCCAATATCTACTGCAATGATTGCCATTTTGTTAGGGATGTTTTTTGGAAATATCTTTCAAATTAGAGAAAGTTTTTTAAGAGGATTAGATTTTATACAAAAATATATTCTAAAACTGGGTATTATTTGCTTAGGTATTCAATTGAAACCATTTGAATTTTTAGACTTTGGAGCAATAGCAATTCCACTAATTATAATCTGCATCGTCAGTGTATTAATAGTAATTAAACTTCTTATTAAAAAATTTAAAATACCTACAAGAATGGCTTACTTAATATCAATAGGAAGTACTGTCTGTGGTACTACTGCGATAATGGCTACTGCTCCTATTATTGGTGCAAAAAAAAACGAAGTGTCATATGCAATCGCTAATATTACATTATTTGGAATACTTTCAATGCTTATTTATCCTTACTTCGCTAACTTTTATTTTGAAAGTGAGCCTTTATTAGTTGGATTATTTTTGGGAACCTCTATCCATGAAACTTCTCAAGTTGCAGCTGCAGGATTAATTTATGACCAGCAATTTAATAGTCCTGAAACTTTAAATATAGCAACAGTCACGAAATTAATAAGAAATACCTTTCTAATTGTTATGATCCCTTTATTTGCATTTCTTTATAATCGAGGAAAAACTACGGAAAAGAAATACTCAATAATAGATATTTTTCCTTACTTTGTATTAGGATTTGTAGCAATGATAATAATTAGAAATTTAGGTGATCTAATTTACTCAAATAATTACAATTGGTTGGTTACAATTGAGGGTATTAAATTATCCTCAAAAATATTTTTAACAATGGCGATGGCAGCAATAGGTCTTTCCACCAACTTAAAAGAAATTAAAAATATGGGTTACAAACCTTTTGTTGTTGGTTTTATAGCTATGGCAACTGTTGGATTAGTTTGTATTACAACTATCGAATTATATCTAAATTATTTTAATTAAGATTTAACTAATAATTTTTTTCTGAAATTTGAAATAAATCGTCTTATAAAAGCAGCTCCAACACCTAAAATAATTGCAAACATAATCGTAAACAGTCCATAAAAGAAAGGCATCTCTTTAGAAAAATCAATTATAAATTGTGAAAAGAAGTTTAAATCTGAACTGGTTGCTTTAGCTCCTCCATTTATAATTTTTTCTGCAAAAAATGTATCGTATGCTATCGCTATACCAACTATCAATAACAAAATTGCTAACAAAGCTCTTAAACCAGAACTATCAATTCTTTCTCCTAATTTTTGTCCAACCTGTACTCCTATGATCGATCCTATAACCAACATAAGGACTAGTAATAAATCTATAGATCCATAATTAAATGAATGAAGAAAAGTAACAACAACACTTACAAAAATTGTTACAAATAAAGATGTGCCAGGAACTAATTTAGTAGGCATCTTAATTATATAAATCATTGCTGGAACTAAAATAAAAGCACCTCCAATACCCATAATGGCTGCAATAAAACCTACCAATAGCCCAATTATAATTGGAGTAAAAATACTCTCATATAATTTAGACTTTGGAAATCTCATTCTTAATGGAAGACCATGTATCCAATAATGAACATGTAATTTTTTTTTAACTACGACGTTTCTTTTTGCTTTATCTATTTCACCCAAACTTTCAACAAGCATTAAAGTTCCGATTATTGCTAATATATACATATAGGCCAGAGAGATAACTGTATCAATTTTTCCAATACCTTTAAAATACGTAAAAGTGTAAATTCCTAAAGAAGTTCCAATTACACCTCCAATTACAATCATTGAACCCATTTTATAATCTAAAGTATTTTTTAAATAATGCGTGGTAGATCCAGAAACTGAAGTAGCTAAAATATTATTTGCTTCATTAGCAACAGCGTACGCAGGAGGTATTCCTAAAAAAATTAAAAAAGGTGTCATCAAAAACCCACCACCAACACCAAATAAACCTGAAAGTACTCCAACAATTCCGCTTAATAAAAGTATTTCGATTGGATTTACAAAAACTTGGGCTATTGGTAAAAAAAATTCCATAATTATATATATTTGAATTTATAATCTTCCATCAGTTTCATTCGATTTAAGCAAATATTTAATATCATATAATATATGATTACTTTTTCCATAAGATCTAATCAAATCTTCTGACAATAATTTAAATTGATCATGTGCAACTGCTAATACAATTGCATCATATTTACCCTTTATTGGTTCCTCGATAAGAAGATCTTTATATTCTTCTGCTACAAGTTTCTTGCTGACCCACGGATCATGAACATCTACATTGCAACTAAATTTTTTAAATTCTTTTACCAAATCAGCAACTTGTGTATTTCGATGATCAGGACAGTTTTCTTTGAAAGTTAAACCCATAATAAGTATATTTGAATCTACGATCTGAATATTTTCTTTTTTCATAAGTTTTGATACTTCTTTAGCTGCATAATGCGCCATATTATCATTTAACCTACGACCTGCTAAAATTACTTCAGGTTGATAACCAATTGCCTTAGCTTTGTGAGTTAAATAATATGGGTCAACGCCAATACAGTGACCACCCACTAGTCCAGGTCTAAATGGTATAAAATTCCATTTAGTGCCTGCAGCCTTCAACACCGACTCAGTATCAATATTCATTTTTTTGAAAATAACAGCCAGCTCATTAATAAGTGCAATGTTTAAATCTCTTTGTGTGTTTTCAATAACCTTAGCTGCTTCTGCAACTTGAATAGATTCAGCTTTATATGTGCCTGCTATTATTATTTCTTTATATAAATCATCAACTACAGATGCAATTTCAGATGTTGATCCTGATGTTACTTTTTTAATATCAATTAATTTATGTTTTTTATCTCCAGGATTAATACGTTCAGGAGAGTAACCACAATAAAAATCTTTATTAAACTTCAATCCTGACTGTTTTTCAAGGATTGGCACACAAAATTCTTCTGTTGCGCCAGGGTATACTGTTGACTCATAAATTACGATATCATCTTTTTTAAGAACAGTGCCTATTGTTTCACTGGCGCCTTTTAATGCAGATAAATCAGGATTTTTATGATTATCAATTGGTGTTGGAACTGTAACAATGTATATATTACAATCTTTAATATCATCAATTATGTTTGAACAATTGAGATGAACTGACTCTGAAAAATCTTTTTTACTTATTTCAAGATTTGTATCTTCGTTTTTTTTGATTTGATCAACTCGGTTTTTATTTACGTCAAAGCCTATTACTTCAAACTTTTTTCCAAATTCGACTGCCAGTGGAAGTCCTACATATCCCAAACCTATTACAGCTAATTTTTTATTTTTCATTTAAACTTTTTTATAAAAATTTGTTCATTTTTAGTAAAATTTATTTCTTATTAATTTTATAATAATTTAGATACCACTCTAAAAATTTTTTTATTCCAGACTTGTAATTAGTTTTAGGATTGTAATTAGTGATTTTTCTAAGTAATTTGGTATTAGAAACAGTAATCTTGACATCTCCCTGTTGCATAGACATATAATTTCTAATAGCTTTCTTTTTAAGTTGTTTTTCTAATTCATTAATAAAATCTAAAAGAAAAACTTTTTTAGTATTTCCAATATTTAATATTCTGAATGGTGCAACTGGCGATAGACTATCATTTTTAATTTTTCCTAGCTGATTTACATTAGGTGCTTTATTTATTAATGCCACAATACCATTTACAACATCATCTACGTAAGTGAAATCGCGATACATTTTACCATTATTATAAATATCAATTTTTTTTTTATTTATTATACCTTTAGTAAATTTAAACAATGCCATATCAGGTCTACCCCATGGACCATAAACAGTAAAAAACCTTAACATTGTAATTGGGGTTTTCCAAATATTTGAATATGAGTGAGCAATACTTTCTGTAGATTTTTTTGTTGCTGCATAAATACTTAATTGGCTTTCAGTCTTATCAATTTCAGCAAAAGGTAGTTTCTTATTTGCACCGTAAACAGATGAGCTGGAGGCAATCAGTAGATGCTTAATATTAATTTTTTTAGCGAGTTCTATAATATTATATGTTCCTGTTATATTGGAATTCATATAAGCCTCAGGATTTACAATGCTATATCGGACTCCTGCTTGTGCGGCTAAGTGTATTATGATTGACGGTTTAAATTTTAAAATTGACTGGCCTAAAATTTTTTTATTTTCAAGTTTGTTTCTTGTAAAAAAAAATTTCTTATATCTTTTTAAAATTTTTAATCGTTCTTTTTTTATTTTAACATCATAATATTTGTTCATCGAGTCAAAGCCATGAACAGTATGACCTTTTTCAAGTAGTTTTTTAGACAAATGAAATCCAATAAACCCCGATGAACCAGTTACAAATATTCTCATATACTAAATGTATACCTCATAATGTAATATTAAATTACAATAATCACTTCTTTTTGTATTCTAAATATTTGTAAAATTTTAAAATTATTGCTAAATCTGTTTAATTAAACGTAATAAAAGTTCCAACTAAAATCACTCCCCAGTAAGCTGTTAAGCTTGCTATAATTCCTGCTTTAATAAATATTGTTTTAAAATTTGAAAGTTTATTTATAATTTTTACGTTAGAAAGTAACATTAATTCCGTCATTACACCCACAGCGAAATTTGTCAAATAATTATTTAAAACTTGATAATTTTTTTTTCTAATAGATCGTGGCTCCAAAAACCTTAATTATATCGTCTTCGACCCCTAAGACCAACCTCCCAAGGAACTCTCCTGGAATCTCTTTATTTGTCTGCTTAATCAGAACAGTTATGTGATCTCCTCTCCTAAGGCAACCAAAAGGTTCAAAAGTCTCTTTAAGATTAGTGATTAGCTTGTTATTAGCCCATTGTTTACCAAGCTCTACTTCGTTAGCACCAAAAAGCATTTGAGTAGAAAAATCTCTAGTAAATCCGCCATAATCTTTGAGATTAGATGATTTAACTAAATTATCCCAAATAGGTTTAGCTAATTCATATATTTCATCATCTGATTTAGATAAAATATCCATTTGTTTTAATTAAATTATTTTCTACGAAGCTTTTTTCTTCTCGTTCTCATCCACTATATGGTAGACAGGAACTTTCTCCATACTAAATTTACCAGTCTTAGGGTCTCTTCTTGAAACTGTTAAACAATGCCAATTTTCATCATCAAGCTTCATATGATCACCTCTATAGTAGTAGCCTGGCCATCTAGTTTCTTCTCTAAATAAAGTATGTTCGGTTACACACTGAGAAGTCAAAGCTCTATGTTTTAACTCCCAAGCTCTCATAAGCTGGTGATAATCTTCAGCTCCAACATACTCCAAGTCCTCTTGTAGCCAATCTAACAATTCAAGTCCTCTTTTAAGCATATTACCATTAGTCATGTAATTTGATGTAATTCCACCAACATATTCATCCATGATTTTCTGTAACCTTTGAAGACCCTGAATTGGAGATATATAACTAGGAGAAACTGTTCCACCAGTAATCTCATTTCTAGCAACCGTGTAGTTTTCTAGTGGTTTATAGACTGCAGTCTTGAAATCCTCACACTGTTCATCTGAAACTTTTACACCTTCAGCTTTTTTATCTTCAATGTATTTAACAGCAGCTTTTGCAGCTAATCTACCTTCTGTAAATGATCCAGATGAAAACTTGTGAGCACTACCACCTACTGTATCTCCTGCACCAAATAAACCATCAATAGTTAGCATTCTATTATAACCCCAGAAATATTCTGGTGGTGATAAATCCTCGGGGCCACTTACCCATGCACCAGAACATGTTGCATGAGAACCCATTACATAAGGTTCGGATGTGGTTAACTCAGGATTTGTGTATTTTGGATCAATGTTTTGAGATGCCCAAACAACAGCTTGCCCAACCGTCATTCCTAAAAAATTTTCCCAGCCTACTGTTTCTAAATGCGGGTCTTGAAAAGCTTCAGTAGTTACCATGTGGATTGGTCCACCACCTGCAGCTACTTCTTGAATAAATGCGTGATTTCTCAAACAAGTTGGTGTTGGATGATGATCAATATACTCACCAACTAACTCTTTAGTTTGATCATACCATTTTTTTTCATAGTTTTCGCCATTAGCATTTTGGGTATATGTTTTTAAATGAAGAAAATATGCTCCAACCGGACCATAACCGTCTTTAAATCTACATAATACAATTCTGTTTTCCATTTGAGTCATCTTTGCACCTGCTGCAATAGGTAATGCATATGCAGATCCATTACTCCATGGTGCATACCAAGTTCTACCCATTCCTTCTCCAACAGCTCTTGGTTTAAAGATGTGTGAAGCTCCACCAGCAGCAACAATTACCGCTTTTGCTCTAAATACATGAAAATCACCTGTTCTCATGTTAAATCCAACTGCTCCACCGATTCTGTTATCTTTAGACTCGTCCATTAAAAGATGAGTAATCATTATTCTGTTATAAATTTTATCTGCAGATTTTTTTGCTGCTTCAGCAACAATCGGTTTATAACTTTCACCATGAATCATTATCTGCCATTTACCTTCTCTTAAGTATCTTCCAGTTTCTTCATTCTTCATCATTGGAAGACCCCATTCATCAAACATATGAACTGTGGAGTCTACGTGACGTGCCATGTCATAACCTAAATCTTCTCTCACCATTCCCATTAAATCATTTCTTGCGTATCTTACGTGATCTTCTGGTTGGTTTTCACCCCACTGCATTCCCATATAGCAGTTAATCGCATAAAGTCCTTGAGCAACAGCTCCACTTCTATCAATGTTAGCTTTTTCAACACAAACAATTTTCATGTCTCTACCCCAGTGTCTTGCTTCAAAGGTAGCACCAGTGCCGGCCATACCTCCACCTACAACTAATATATCACAATCTTCGTAATGAGTTTTATGACTAGCCATTAATAGTAAACTCCTTTTTTGAACGACTCTTTGGGAACACTCGGAAGCTCTCCATCTATGTTTAATCCTTCTGGTTCAGTGTATAATCTTTGTGAATTTATTTCACCTTGATTAGGTTTGTCCCCATCGGCTAATTTAGGAATAAATTTTCCCCAAGGCTTAGTTGTTATTGGAGATACGAAATTTTTTTCAGTTCCATTTCTGAATTTAATTTTCCAAGAGATAGTTCCTTTTTCTTCTTCCCTTCTTACTCTAACACTATGTCCCATTGGAGCAAAGTCTGCATATCCTCTTACATCAATAGCGTGATTAGGACAAGCTTTGACACATGAATAACATTCCCAACAAAAGTTAGGTTCAATATTTTTTGCACGTCTAATGTTTTCATCAATGTGCATTATGTCTGAAGGGCAAATATCTACGCAATGACCACAGCCATCACATCTTGTCATATATACAAATGTTGACATATTATTCTCTCTCCTTTTTAAATTTTATCATAATTAATAATGTTTAGGTTGTTCTCTTTTAATACCCAAACCAAATTGTTCAGGTGCATCTGCAGGTGGTGGTAAATTATCTCTTGAACCATCTGCCTCAGCTAAATTTTTTTGTATTGCTGCACCAGGTTTATAAAACATATGTGCAAATTTAGACCAATAAACTCCTCCAAACAAAACTAAGTTTGAAACTACAAATAATATTAAAAATAAATTTGCATCCCATCTTCCTTCTAAATTTAAACTTTGAAGATATGACCATATAAATCCTGTTAATGAAGTTGCGATTAATGCTAATACAAATAAATCAGCTTTAATAATTCTGTACCAAGGTTGGGCTTCTGAATAAACATCAACTCTTAAGAAGAACCAAAACCATGACCCACCCAAGATAGTCATTAAAGCACCTACGTGCCAGATCATCGGCCAAATAGCTGGGGTTTCCACATTTGCAGAAGAATAACAAAATATCATCACAACAGATCCAACCCAAAACAATATAGTTCCATACATTCCAAGAACATGTGCTACTCTTCTCTTGCCAGCTCCTAGTTCTGATGTAGTCCCGATATCGTATGCAATTGTTTTTGAGACTACTGCAATTCTTTCACCAGTTGATAATTCTTTAGTCGCATTTTTTTTTGCTTTTTTGGCGTTTTCAAAAAAGTACTTCACATTCTTTTTGTGAATTATGTCTAAAAGAGTCCCTGCAACAATTAATAAAATCATTAGCACCAAAAAACCTTGCATTACTAAAGATGGGACTGTCTCTGCTAGAATTGAGAAAGGATTTGTTGCAAACATTTTTAGTACCCTTGTAAAATAAAATTGAGTTAATTTAAAGTTTTCTATTCTAGAAACTTATATAGTTCAACCAAAAGTATTGGTCAATTTGTCTTTAATAACAACTTAGAATTTACTTTTGTAGTGTTGTTTTTTGGGAATCACTGATCTAACACCACCCTGAGGATTCTCAACATCTCCTTCTCTTCTGGGAATTAGATGAATATGACAATGCATAATTGATTGGCCTGCAGATTTTCCTGCATTTGTTCCTATATTAAAACCTTTAACATTAAAATCTTGTTTTAAAATTTTTTCTTTAGTTTTTAAAATTAATTCATTGCATGCCTGAATTTCTTCTTTAGTAAGATCAAAGTATGTCTCTACATGTCTTTTAGGAACGATAAGACTATGAAATTCTGAGACTGGATAGCTATCTATGGATGAGTAAGCCAATTGATTTTCAAACTGCAGCTCTTCTTTTCTGATTTTGCAAAATATACAAGGATTGTTTGGATCTTTCATGTTTAAACAAGAGAATTATATATTTTATTTAACTTAATGTAGCAACCAGTCTTTCTTCTCTTCCATTTAAGATCATTTATTTTTGAAACCGATGTTACTCCTTTACCAGATCCAATAAGAATTATTTCATCATAATCATCAATTGATTTAATAGAAATATCTTTAAAATTAATTTTAATTTTCTTACTTATAAATTTAAGTGTGTTTCCAAAATAACAATTTTTTTTAGGTGAAAAAATCTTTCCATTTTTCACAAAAACTAAATTTGAAGTACCAGTTTCTAAAATTTTATCACTAGCGACCAGAGCAATATCAAATTTAGTTGTGTCAACTTTGCTTAATTTTGCTAATATTTTTTTATAATAGAGATTTTTGTAATTTGGTTCTACTCGTTTATATTTAAACAATAAAAGATTAAATTTACTTTTTGGTTTTGGTCTTTTTCTAATTGAGACTGATATCAGTTTTTTATTTAACGCTATACGAAATAAATTATCAGAACCTTTGTATAGAGTATTTTTGTTAATTAAATCTTTAATAATGTTTTTTAAATTGTTTTTTCTTATTCCATATTTTTTTGTAGATTTTATTAAGTTCTCTAAATGTGGTTTTAAAAGTATTAACTTAGGAGGTTTTCCAACCATTCGCATGGTGGTGAATACACCTCTAGACCCCCAAAGATCATTGAAATTAACTTCTTTAAGATTACTAAGCTGATAAGATTTTTTTAATAAGAGTGTTGCCATTTTCTGTTAAAAAAGATTCTGGATGAAATTGAAATCCATATATTTTGTTTTGATTATCCTCAAGACCCATAGGTATTTTTGTTTTACTACATCTCATAGTTATTTTAATTGAATTCGATTTGAATGGCTCCATTAATTTTAATGAATGATATCTACCAACTTTAAATTGTTGATTGTTTTTAAAGATTTCACTTTGATTATTTGTTTTTATTTTGGATTGAAATCCATGGTATATTCTCTTTTGCTGTATGATTTTACCTCCTTCATTATACAAAATCATTTGATAACCTAGACAAATACCAATAATTTTTTTCTTTCCTTTATATTTTTTGTAAATTTTTGATGTTGTTGGATAATCTTTTGGGGATCCAGGTCCTGGAGATAAAACGATCGCATCACTTTTATCAAGCAATTTATCATTTACTTCATAATAATTTGCACAAATTACTTTATCAAATTTTGCAAATTGATGAACCACATTCCAAGTAAAAGAGTCTTGATGATCAATTATGTAAATCATTTAAATAACTCCAGTAAAGATTTTGCTTTAATATAATTTTCATTGAACTCTTTCTTTGATGAGCTATCTAATACTACACCAGATGCAGCAGAGATCTCTGATTGATTTTTATAATTTAATATAGATCTAATAATAATATTAAACTTCATATCTTGATTAAATTTAATAAATCCAAAACTACCTGTAAAAATATTTCTACTTTCTTTTTCTTGATTATTTAAAAGTTCTAATGTTCTAATTTTAGGGCAACCAATTACGGATCCTCCCGGCATCATTGCTTTAATGATATCAATCAATTTTGTATTTTTATTTAATATTCCACCTATTGAAGTCACATAATGAAAAAGATGCTTGTATTCCTCAACATATTTTTTTTTGAGTATTTTAACACTTCCTGGTTTGCAAATTTTAGATAAATCACTTCTTTCCATATCAACTATCATGTTGTGTTCTTTGGTTTCTTTCTGATTATTTTTAAAATATTTAAGAGCTGTATTTTTATTAGAAGAGTATTTTTTCTTAAAAGTACCAGCAATTGGTTTTGTAATTATTTTGTTTTTTTTCTTATCTATCAATGTTTCTGGAGAGCAACTTACTATAGAGTAATCCTTATCTTTTATCATAAATGACTCTGGGGAAGCATTAACACGCATTAATTTCCAAAAAAAATTAATAGGATTAATTAAAGATTTATTTTTATATTTTGTACAAATTTTAATTTGATAAGTTTCACCTTGTCTTATTTTTTTTGAAAATAATTCAAATATTTTTTTATATTTTTCATAAGAAATATTAATCTTAAAGGGACTTAGTATTTGAGTTTTGCTGAATTGATAATTGAATGTATGTTTTTTTATACTAGATATAACTTTAATATCTCTTCTAATTTTAATTATTGTCTCAGGTTTATAAAAAACCCCTTTATAAAAATTTATCCTTTTTTTATTTTTTAAATTAATACCAATTAAGTTACATAAAATTTCGTAACCAAAAAAACCAAGATATAAATCTGTTTCTTTTTTGTATTTTTTTTTTTCTAACGATTTAAGAAAATTATGTATATTTTTTTTTGTTAAAACAATTTTTTTGGAAAAATCAGTGTAAATATTATACCCATCATCTACTTTATAAATAATTAAAGGTTTATCTGATTGATACAGATCCTCTAGATAAGGGTTAAATTTAAACTTATGCTGGTTGAGTTCTTTCAATTGCTTTCTCTACTATAGGTAAATGTATCAGACCTGCAAAAATTGATAATGCGATAGATCCGTACCATGCATAATCAAAATTTCCATTTAACTCATAAAATACACCACCTAGATATGCTCCTAGGAAAGAACCAATTTGATGGCTTACAAAAACTATTCCATATAACAGTCCAACATATTTTGTACCAAATATGTGTGCAACAATTCCATTTGTTGGAGGAACTGTGGACAACCATAAAAAACCAAAAGTAACTCCAAAAACTACTGAGTTAAATATACTTGGTGGTAAGAAAATAAAATAAATTATTGAAACTCCTCTTAATAGATAAATGGAACTTAAAATTTTTTTCTTACTATACCTTGTTGCTAAATAACCGCTGGTAATCGTACCAGCCATATTAAATACACCAATCAAAGCTAAAACCATTGCAGGCGTCCAATCAGGCAAACCTTTGTCTGCCATATAAGTAGGAATGTGTGTTGCAACTAAAGCAATATGCCAACCACATACAAAAAAACCTAAAGTGAGATAAATAAAACTTTTGTTTGCAAATGCCTCTTTTAGAGCATCTCTTACTGTTTGATTGTTATCTTGATTAACTCCTACAGGTATTTTTGGAGTACTAACAAACAAAGCTACCACTAATCCTAATCCTAAAAGAAGAGAAAAATATAAAAGAGTATTTTCCCAGCCTGTTTCAACTAAGGAATATCTTACAAGTAAAGGTGATACAAAATATCCAAATGATCCTGCACATGTAACAATTCCTGTTGCAATAGTTCTATTAGATGCTGGAAAATGTTTAGCTACTACTGATACCGGAATACCTATTGCAGTGGAGCCTAAGCCTATTCCAATCATCACTCCAATAGTTAAAGTAAAATAACCTCCAGTATTATAGCCAGAATAAAAAAGCAAAACCCCAACTAAATAAAAAACAAAACCAATAAATATTGCAACAGCTCCTCCGTATTTATCAGTAATTAAACCAAATAACGGACTGAATACTCCCCAAAGTAATAACTGCAATCCCATAACAAAACCAAAATGAGAGATGGAAATATCTAAGTCATTATTAAAATCAAAATAAAACAATCCAAAGGTCTGTCTTATTCCTAAAGAAATAATTACAACTATAGAAGCAGCAATTAAAGTGATTAGTGCTTTTTTGCTTATAGTAAAACTTTCTGAAATCATTTAATAAATTTTAATGCTTGTTTTATATCATCTATAATGTCTTTAGGATCTTCAAGTCCAATATGCATCCTTATTATATGTTCATCTTTATTTATATGTGTAAATTGTCTCTTACCTAGTGCTTGATGTGTTTGATAAAGTGCTAAGCTCTCGAAACCTCCCCAACTAAATCCATACCCAAAAAGTTTTAAAGAATTAACAAATTTTAACACTGAGTTTTTATTTTTTGATTTTATTTTAAATCCTAATAAACCCGATGCTCCAGAATAATATTTTTTCCATAATTTATAATTTTGACTCCCTTTTTTATATGGATAAAAAACTTTAATTATTTTTTTCTGTCTTGATAAAAACTTGGAGAGTTTAAGTGCATTTTCCTGATGTTTTTCCAATCTTACATCTAAAGTTCGAATACCTCTTAGAATTAAATACGCATCATCAGGACCTAATCTTAATCCTGAAACTTTATTTGTTGCTTCTACTAATTTAAAAACTCGTTTATTTATAGCTAAACTACCACCCATTACATCTGAGTGACCAGAATAATATTTTGTTGCAGAGACAATCGACATATCAAAACCTAGCTTTATTGGTTTCAGAAAATAAGGTGTTCCCCAAGTGTTATCTATCGCTGTATAAATTTTATTTTTTTTTGCCAATGCAACAATTTTAGATAAATCTTGAAATTCAAAAGTGTTGCTTCCAGGATTTTCAACAAAAATAAGCTTTGTTTTTTTTGTAATTTTACTTTTTAGATCATTAAAGTCATTTGGATTATAGAATATTGCTCTGATATTAAATTTTTTAAGGTATGTTTCTATTAAAAGTCTTGATGGAGAATAAACTGAGTCTGTAACAAGTATTTCATCATCTGGTTTCACAACGCTTAACACACCAAGAAATATTGCACCAAAACCAGTAGGGGTTAGATAAACCTTATAACATTCTTCAATTTTTCTTAAAATTTGTTGTAAAGCATATGTTGTGGATGTTCCCTGCCGACCATAATCAAAATTTCCACTTACTGGATCTTTCAAATATTTATTCTGTGTTTTTTTAATATCCTGCATTGATTTAAAAATAATAGTAGAAGCTCTAACCACAGCAGGATTTACTGACTGATTATGAAAATCTTTAGCTGTATGTTTTAGGAAAGTCTTGAAGGAATTACCCATAATAAATTTGATATGTTATTAAGACAATGCTATATCCCGTAAAAAACGTCAATAAAATTAATAAATAGGATTAAATGAGCTACCCAAAAAAACATAGAGGCCGTAGAAAACAAGGCTCTAAAAAAAGAAGAGCAAAAAGAAAAAACAAGAAGAAATAATCTCCCATGGAGCAGATTAGCAAGGCAAAGTCTATTAGCATATGGATATTTATAATTCCCTTTGTTGCTGTTAATGCGTGTCTATTAATCACAACACAATTTCACTTTCTAATTGAGCATCAGTTCAGAATTTATAATTCATTTCCCTATATTGATGGCAGTGTTTCAATAAGTAGAACCGCAAGGTATTTTCCAACTTATCTTATCTTTAAACCAGCAATGTTTTTAACTTCATATCTGTTAATTAAATACTGGATCTATAATAAAGAAATTGTTAATTTTTTTGACAAAGGGCACAAATATAAAAATAAAATTTTGTTCTTTGGTATTGCTTCAGCAATTGCATTAACAATACACTCAATCTTTTTAGGCATTAAATTTGATAATGATTTTTATAAATTGTTTAGAAGAGTGATAATGCTCACATTCATAATTTTTGAGATTACAGCTCAAGCTTATTTAGTAGCTGCATTTTTTTCATTTAAACATAAATTAATCAAACACATAAATACAAGTTTTTTAAATCTCAAAATTATTTTAGTATCAACTTTAATTGTTGTTGCAATTATAAGTGTCCCAATTATTAGTTTACCTGGGGATGATTTTTTTGGTTTCAATCTTAAGTTTTTAAAACATTCACTTGAATGGAATTACTTTTTAGGTGTTATATTGTTTTATTTGCTAACTTTCTTTTTATGGAAAAAAAATATAGAAGTTAATCTATATTGATATATAAGATTTCTATGAAAAAAATTCTTAATTTGTTGTTAATTTATAATATTTTTATAATTACCAATGCATATGCATATCTTGATCCAGGGACTGGAAGTATAATATTGCAGGCAATATTAGGCGCTATAGCAGCAGGTGTTTCATATTGTACGTTTTATTGGAATAAAGTAAAAAATTTTTTTAAAAAAAATAATTCAAAAAAAGAAAAAAACAAATAATTTGCAATAAATTTTTTTTAAAAAAGCATCACAAACAGAACTAGATTAATTTATGAATTTAAAAAATACTAGTATTTTTTGTTTAATAGCATTCTTCCCTATATTTACATTAAAATCAAATTTAACTCTTATTGAAATTATTTTTTTAATATCATGTTTTTTAATACCAATTTTAATTTTAAATTATTGATAAAAAAAAATTTTTTAAACAACTATATTTTTAAAATTTATTTATCTTTATTAATTGTAATGGGAATTGATAATAGTTTTGGACTTTGGAATGGATTAATACAACCTTTCAAAGTTCTATTAATTAATCAATTTACAGTGATATATTATCCAGCCTTTGGGTTATTAGTTTTTTTAATAATAATTTTTTATATTATAATTACATTTTCAAATGAAAGATTTTTAAATATAATTTTGATCTTTTTATCTACAATTTTTTTATTTAGTATAGTTGATCAAAATAAATCTTATAAAAATCTTAAAGATTACAGCCTTACAGTTGATAAAAAATATAATAATACTGATATTGTAATAATATTTGATGAAATGTCTGGACTAAATAGTTATGAAAGTAAAAGTCCTAAAGGGATAACTTTTGATGAAGAAGCTAAAGAATTTTTTAAAAGATATAATTTTGAATATTATAGCAACATAAAATCAATTGATAGTGGTACAAAAGACTCCATTTCTTCTTTATTAAATCTTACATCTAATAAAGTAAGTTCAGAAACTCTTAAAGGATCAGATAATTATTTTTACAACTATGAGATTTACAAAAATTTATTTTTTGAAAGTTTTAAAAATATAAGTGTTTATCAGAATATATATATTGACTTTTGCCAAGTTAAAAATATTTCTAAATGTAAAACATCTAACCCTTTTAATGAAAGAAATTATGTAGAAGGTTTTAAAGATACTTTTCTTACTAAAATTGTTTCTCTTTGGAAATTAAATGGATCAATTATTTCAACTTTAACATGGAGAACATTAAGAGAAATTAGAGCTATTGATAGTCTTTTAGATCCTGAAGGACAAAAAGCATCGTTTAATGATCTATTTTTAAATATTGAAAAAGATATTAATTCAAAAAATTATGATTTAATATTTGTTCATACTTTAGTTCCTCATAAACCTTATGGATTTAATGATAATTGTAATTACGATGGAAAACTTAGTTTAGGAAATACTTTTTTTTCAACAAATAAAAAAGTAAATCAACATAACACAGAAAGGATATGTGTATTATTTTTTTTAAATAACTTTTTACAAAATTTACAAAAAAATGACAATCTAGAAAACATAAAACTTACCTTGATGTCAGATCATGGTGCTAGAATAATAGATGATGAGACTAGTAATTTATCCGTTATATATGCATATAAAGACAAACAAACTAAATATAAAGAATTCAATAAAGAGACTACTAGCCAAAAAATTTTTATTAGTAGATATAATCATCTAATTAATTTTTAATCCAACCTCCACCTAAAACTTTATATCCAAATTCATCTTTATCATAAAATACACACGCTTGCCCAGGCGAAATACCATCTTCAGAGTTGATCAAATTTACTTGAGCAGTATAGTTATCATAAAGATCTACTTTTGCTTTAAGTAAATTTCCTGTTGATCTCACTTTAACAAAAATATTTTTATCTAACTCTTTTTTTTCAGTTAACAAATTCAAATTCTTTAAAGATAGTTTTTTTTTAGCTAAATATTTTTTTGCACCAACTATTATTTCGTTATGATCTGCATTAATTTTAACAACATAAAAAGGTTCTTTATCTGAGATTTTAATTCCTTTTCTTTGACCAATGGTAAAATTAATTATTCCATCATGTACCCCAATTACTTTTCCATCCAAATTTTTAATATTTCCCTTTTTAAAAGAGTCTGGTCTAAATTTTCTAATTACTGATGAGTAATCTCCATTAGGCACAAAACAAATATCTTGGCTATCAGGCTTGTCTGCAACATTTAAATCAAGTTCTTTAGCAATCTCTCTTGTTTTATTTTTTAACATACCACCCAATGGAAATCTTAAATAATCTAATTGCTCACGAGTTGTATTAAATAAAAAATAACTTTGATCCCTGTTTTCATCAATAGCTCGATACATATTATTGATATTATTTTTTGTAACATTTTTTACATAATGACCTGTGACTAGTGCATCTGAATTTAGATCTTTTGATACTTCAAATAAATCTTTAAACTTAACTGTTTGATTACATTGAACACATGGTATTGGTGTTTCTCCATTTAAATAACTATCAACAAAATTATCAATAACTCCTTGCTTAAACTTATCTTGGTAATATAAAATTTTATGCTCTATACCTAGCTTATGTGCAACACGTTTGGCGTCCATTATATCTTGACCTGAACAACATTGTTTTGAAGCAGCTACTTCTTTTCCATCGTCATAAAGTTTGAGTGTAATTCCTATAACTTTATAACCTTCCTTTTTCATAATTCCTGCAACAGTGGAAGAATCTACTCCTCCTGACATTGCAACAACTACGGTAGTATCTGAAGGTTTTTTATCTAAACCAATAGAATTTAAATCTTTATTCATAAGGTGGTATTTATACTTATTTACAATATAAGTTAAATTAAATGATTTTAGATTATGAACCAGGTGACAAAGTCACTAATCCTCAAAAAAAAGAATGGGGAATTGGGCAAGTGCAATCTATAATTAACGATAAAGTTACAGTTAATTTTGAAAATGCTGGAAAAAAAGTGATTAATGCAAAAAATATAGAATTAAAAAAACTTGGAAAATAACGGTGAACTTAAAAGAGATTGTTGAAAATTTAATTGAAAATTTTTTGGAAGCTGGAGATTTAGCTATTCAATTGAGAAAAAAAGGATTGGTAAAAAAAATAAAATCAGACAATACACCAGTAAGTAATGGTGATTTGGAAGTAAATAATTTTATATCAAGTAAAATTTCTGAGGTTACTCCTGATATACCAATCATTTCAGAAGAAACCTCTGAAAATAAAGACAACCTTAATTTGAAAAATTTCTGGCTTATTGATCCTATTGATGGAACTTATGATTATATTAATAATCTGGAAGAATTTACCATTAACGCTGGTTTAATTATTAACAACAAGCCAGTTGCGGGATTAATAAATGCTCCAGCAAAAAAAAGAATGTTTTATTCGTATGGAAAAGGTAATTCTTTTGAGCTTATCAACAGTAAAAAAATAAACTTAAGCAATTTACCTTCTAAGAAAATAGAAAATTTAAAATTTATTTCATACTCAACTAAAATAAAGCCTGAAATTCAAAAAATTTATGATGATTTGGGAGTAAAAGAAAATATTAGAATGAAAAGTTCTTTGAAATTCTGTGTCGTTGCTGCTGGTGAATATGATGGTTATGTTGCTGAACCTAGAGCATATGAATGGGATATAGCAGCTGGTCATGCAATTTTAGAACATTCGGGTGGATCTGTAACTGATTTTGAGGGAAATAAAATTTTGTACGGTAAAAAAAATTTAAAAAATCCAAGTATAATTTTAAAAAATAAAAATATTTTATAATGGATGAACAATTTAGAATAATATTAATAATTATTGTTTCAGTTTCAATATTTGGATTAATAGTGTTCGTTTTCGTAAAAAATTACATAAGAAACAAAATAAATCAGCTTATAAAAGAAGAAAAAGAAAAAAAATTAAAGTAAATTTATTATTTTTAGATATTCATCTTTTTCTATATCCATTACCTTTTTTGATGTTTCAAAATCAAAACCATTTCTTGCAAGTAGAGATATATCTTTTTTATAAAATAAAGCTCTATTATCCTCTGCTCTAGCTGGACCAATTCTTTTTTTTTTACATAATTTTATTGCTGAAAAAAAATCTTGATCAGAATTATCTTCCTTTATTTTATCGACCGTATCCTTGATAAATGTTTCGTTAATTCCTTTTCCAATTAAATAATTTCTAATCTTATTAATTGAGTTTCCTCTTTGGATCATGTTTTTGGCTTTACTTTCAGAATAAAATTGATCATTTATAAATTTGTTTTTTTCTAGATCAGACAAAACAATATCAATCAATTTATTTACATCTTTTTTTCTTACATCTGATGCTGATAGTTTCATGTATTTTTTAAGTAAATAAGTTTTGAGTTGTTGTTTTGAAGGAGCATATTTTTCAACGTAAGCAAAGGCAAAATTACGCATCTCATCAACAGTTACTTGGAGCGTTTTTTTTCTATTTCTTATAGGAATCATTGTTAGATTTAATATAATATATCTATATGATTGAACAAATTTATACTTATTTCACAATTGAGACACTTTACATGTGGATCAACCTTGGAGTTCTACCTTTTTGGTTTATCCTGATAGTGTTTCCTGAATCACATTTAAGTAGAATTTTTGTAACATCAATTTTTCCCTTTTTAATACTAAGTGGGGTTTATATCTTTATTTTATATAAATCATATTTAATTGGTTACGATTTTAACGGAAATTTCTCTCTTTATCTTGGTCTAAATGAGCTATCTAGGTTGTTTGAAGACCATTTATACATAATGATATTTTGGACTCATTTCATAGCAATAAACTTATTTATTGGTGGCTGGATTGTTAAAGATTCTCAAAAGTTTTCTATAAACAAAGTTTTGATGGCTGTGCCATTAATTATGACTTATTTAATTGGTCCTATAGGTTTATTTTTATATTGGATAATTAGAATTTTTTACGCAAAAAGAATTAGTTTATATGAGTAATCATATAGATTTTTATTTCGATATAATTAGCCCCTATGCATACATCGCTCACAAAAAAATTCTTAAAAATAAAAATATAACATTTAATTACAAACCAGTTTATTTAGGAGGTCTTCATAAGCTAGCTGGAATTGATTCGCCTGCATTTAATAAATATAAATTAAAGAATAATATTAACGATTGCAATTTAGTGTCTAAAAAAAATAATATTGAATTCAAATGGAATTCTAATTTTCCGATAAATTCTTTAAATATAATGAGAGGGTATATTAGTGTTAGTAAGGATAAACAAAACGATTACTTGAATTGTTTTTTTGATGCTTATTGGAAAGATAATCATGACTTATCAAATGTTGAGATGATGTCTAAATTAATAAGGGATTTAAATATTGATAGTGATGAATTTTTTCAATCTATAAAAGAACAATCAGTTAAAGATCAATTGATTAAATTAACTACTGATGCTTTTCAAAAAGAAGTTTTTGGAACCCCAACCTTTATAGTGAATAACAAAATTTTTTGGGGACAAGATAGACTTGAATATGCTTTGGAAGAACATGGTGCTAATTAAATTATTTTAAATTTGCTGCTAGATATAGAACCAAACCCACCATCAATATGTGATACTTTTTGATATCCCATATCTTTTAATGATTTTACAGCTAAAGCTGATCTTACGCCTCCCGCACAAAATAAAACAAATTCTTTATTTTGGTCTATTTGTCCATTTTGAAATACCGGGCTATTAGGATCTAAATATACTTCAAGCATTCCTCTTGGAATATGACTTGCTCCCTCAACACTACCCGTATTTTCTAGTTCATTGCTCTCTCTAATATCAATTAGATTACAATTTTTATCTTGAACCATTTGAAAGGCTTCATCTGCATTAATCGTTTTAATTTCTTTTAAAGTTTCACTAACTAGAGTTTGTAATGATTTAATGACCATAATATTATAAAAAGTATAACACATTATGAAAAAATTTTTTATAAAAATTTGTAAATTATTAGGTTACGAAATTTTAGATCAAAATAATTTTTCATCCCCAACATTAGGAAAAGAATTAAATGAAGAATTATCGATTTTAAATGAAAAATCTATAATTTTACCTTTGGGTGAAGTCAAAATTACAAAAAAAGTTAATTCAATACTGATTGTTCTAAGGATGAATACAAATATTGAGATTTGGGATCAAAATAGAAAAAGGTTATTTGAGTATCCAAAAATTGAATATACAAAAAGATCATTAAATTCACTTATTAGATCAATTAATTTTTTAAAAAATAAATATCCCACGATAGATGTTAAAACAATAATTGTTGATGATTATTCAAGTACTGAAAACCTTAATGTAATTAAAAAAGTAATTGATGGAAATAATATAGAGGTTATCAATTTAGATTACTCAAAATATAAAGAAAAAATATCAGAACAGAAAAATAAAGAAACTTTTGCAAATCTTGCGAGTTTACTTCAAAGTTTTGAAATTGGGAAAAATACTGGTGAAGATTTAATTTACTTTATTGAGGATGACTATTTACATTTTGAACCAATGTTGGAGGAAATGGTAGCTTCTTATGAGAGAATTGCTTCACAACTAAATAAGGATATTTTTATGTGTCCATCTGATTATCCTTATCTGTACATGAATAATGAAAAAACAAATGTATTAATTGGAAATAAGCGTCATTGGAGAACTGTAGATAAAACACTATGTACTTTCCTGACAACTAAAAACTTATTAGATAAATATTGGGATAACTTTTATAATAATTGTTTAGACAGACACGATCCATTTGAAAAATATTTAAATGAACTATATTCAAAAGAAATTTGTATTTCTCCCTTAAAAAGTTTATCAGTACATCTAACAAATATTAATTCAAGTTACGGTTTATCGCCTTTAATTGATTACAAAAAACTTTGGGAAGAAAACGAAATAAATGATTAAAGAAAATACAAAAGCACCAATTTTTAAATTACCATCTACAAATAAAAAAGAATACTCTCTTAAAGATTCAATAGGAAATTATGTAATTATTTATTTTTACCCTAAAGATGATACTCCAGGGTGTACAATTGAAACAAATGATTTTAATAAATTACTTCCAAAATTTAAAAAGCTGAACTGTGAAATTTTGGGTATTTCTAAAGATAATTTAAAAAGTCATGATAAATTTAAACATAAATACAAAATTAAATTTGATTTACTTGCTGACGAAGAATTAAAAGTTCTTAAAAAGTATAAAGTTTGGGGTAAGAAAAAATTTATGGGTCGTGAATTTATGGGGATAATCAGATCGACTTATTTAATCGATAAAAAAGGCAAAATACTTAAAGTTTGGGATAACGTTAAAGTAAAAGACCATGCTAAGGAAGTATTAAAAACTCTCCAAAATATTATAAAAAAATAAAAAAAAGACCCCTTATTTCTAAGGGGCCTTTAGTTAACTAACTAGAGAGAGATTATAGTTAATTCTTTTTATTAGAGGCTCTTCAATGAGATAACGACATGGAGATCGAAGAGCCTCTATATTGCATACAATTAGTCTCGTATTGCGTAAGCTATTACTCCTGTTTCTGTTACGTCGGTACCTTTGGCTTCAGCCTCTTTACTTAGTCTAATTCCAAAAGTAGCTTTCATAATTGAGAACACAATATACGACGCTACAAATACAAAAATGTTAATTGATAGTACACCGATTAACTGTGCACTAAACGATGCATCAGTGTTTGTTAATGGCACTGCTAACGTTCCCCAAATACCAGCAAACATGTGAGCTGGAATTGCACCTACAACATCGTCAAGTTTGAAACTGAATAATAATTTAGTTCCAAATACTACGATTAATCCACCAACAGCTCCGATGAAAATAGCTGCTAAAGGTGATGGCGCTAATGGTTCAGCTGTGACAGCTACAAGTCCACCAATTGCTCCGTTTAACATTTGAATAACGTCAGTTTTACCGAACATTAATCTTGTAATTATTGCAGCGGCCATTACACCACCAGCAGCAGCAAGATTAGTGTTTATAAAAATGCTAGAGACAGCAACTGCATCATCAAATGTTCCAATAGCTAGTTGAGACCCACCATTGAATCCAAACCAACCTAACCATAAGATAAATACACCAATTGTTACTAATGGAATTGAAGAAGCAGCAAAAGGTCTAATAGCTTTAGCTTCACCTTTACTACCAAATCTTCCATATCTAGCACCTAACAACATTATTCCTGCCAAAGCAGCCGCACCACCTGTTGAGTGGACTAATGTTGAACCAGCAAAATCTGAGAAGCCTAGTTCTGCTAACCAGCCTCCACCCCATTGCCAACCCATAACGATTGGATAAATGATTCCAGCTAAGATAGCTGCAAACAGAAAGAAGGGCCAAAGTTTTACTCTTTCAGCCATTGCTCCTGAACAAATTGAAACTGTAGTTGCACAAAAAACCATTTGAAAATACCAATCAGATCCATCTGCATATCCAGTATCCACTGAACTTGCATCTGACCAAGGTGTAAATGTTCCAATGTATCCACCTTCAGGTATACCATACGCTAAGTTATATCCAAATAACCAAAACATAATTCCAGCAATTGAGTAAAGACCAATGTTCTTTGCACAAATTACAGAAACACTTTTAGATGTTACCATGCCCGATTCCAGCATTGCAAATCCTGCTGCCATGAACATGACCATGAAACCACACATTAAAAATAGTAATGAGTTGAATATAGCTTGAACTTCAGCAGAAACAGTTGTTTCTGCCATACCCGCACTACTCATGTTTAATAAAAATATTAAACTAAGAATTGGTGCGGACATTTTTTTTATAAATTTAGTCATAAGACCTCCAGTTGTTAAACGATGTCTTATAGTTTTAATAAAATTAAAAAGTAACGCTGATTAGGAAAAGTGGCTATGCATTTTTTGCATATAGTAACAGCCCTTAACGTATTTTAAAACGTTAGGGCTGTTAAAAAAAAATATTATCTGTTGAATACTTCTTTTAAAGCTTTAGCTGGTAAGAATTTTACCTTTTGAGATGCAGCGATTTGAATCTGCTCACCTGTTCTTGGGTTTCTTCCAACTCTTGCTTTTCTTTTAGCAACTTTGTACGTACCAAATCCAGCAATTTTCACTGAATCATCACCTTTTAGAGCATCTAAAATAGTGTTGGTAATTGTATCAAAAGTTCGCTCAGCATCTGCTTTGCTCAAATTTAATGAGCCAGAAAGCTTAGCAATTAGTTGTTTTTTGTTCATTTTAGCTCCGGTTTTGTTGGTTAATATTCATACTTCTCATAAACGTTGACAAATCAAGCTTTTTTTTAGTGTTTAGTTTTTTAAAACACACAATATCTTGTAAAAACTCAAATTAGCATTGAATTTATTGACTTTTTTAAAAGTTTAAGAATGTGAATTATCTAAATAAACCTAGGTCTTTTAGATCATTAAATGTGGTGAAAAACATCAATGATAACAACAAAAACAATCCGATTCGAAAAAAACCTTCTTGAGTTTTTTGAGATAAAGGTCGGCCTAAAACTTTTTCAAATGCATAAAACATTAAATGTCCTCCATCTAACATTGGTATTGGAAATAAATTAATAAGTCCTAAACTTATTGAGATATAAGCCATCATACTGATAAATGCCAAAACTCCAAAGGTTGCAACTTGTCCAGAGATTTTAGCAATTCTAATTGGACCTCCTAATTGAGAAGTATCTGCTTTACCTAAAATCATTCCTCCGATGTATTTAAGAGAGGAAACGCTCACAAAATAAACTTCATAGCCAGCATGATATAAAGCCTGAGCAGGTCCTAATTTAACATGGTTAATTTTATTATTGTAGGCACCAAGCTTAATACCAACCATTCTTTTATTAATTTTATTTCCCAATCCATCATCACCTTCAACTATATTCGGCTTAATTTTTAGAATTAACTCGTCGTAAGAACGCTTAACTTTAAAATCTATAAAATCACCAGTGGACATGGTGATAAATTTAGAAACTTCCATAATACTTTTAACTTCATTACCATCTATTTCTAAAATAACATCCTCAGGCTTTAACCCTCCTACCATTGCTGGACTATCTTTTTGAACTTCATTTATGACTGCAGGAGTAAAATCTTTACCTACAAAAGTATAAATTGAAAAAAATATTACTAAAGCTAGTAAAAAATTAGCCAAAGGACCACCAAATACAATTAAAACTCTCTGGTATAAAGGTTTTAAAATAAATAATTTTTCCCGTTCCTTTTCGTTATATTTTTCTAAAATTTCTTGATGGTCAGCTTGTGAATAAACATTTCTATCTCCAAAAAATTTAACATATCCACCTAAAGGAATTGCACAAATTTTCCATCTTGTTCCAAATTTATCATTCCAACCAAATAATTCTTTACCAAAACCAATTGAAAAATCAGTTACACCTACTCCATATTTTCTTGCAAAATAATAATGACCATATTCATGTATAAAAACAACAACAAGAATTAAAATTAAAAAAGGTATTATATAATTGAGCATATATTTTGAATTTAAATGAATATTATATCATTCACAACCCTACATTTTGTTACTTTTTGTCTTTAAACCAAATCATAATTTATTGATTAAGAGTTCCTTGAAGTACATATTTCAAGATGCGAACTGCTTGTTTTTGATTTGAGGCAACTGCTGAAGCTGCTGCATCAACTTCCTTTAATGCATGTTGGTGTTCTTCATTATGAATAATGATTATTGATTTATTTAAGGCAGCTGCATAACCGGCATCAAAAGCTGCATTCCATTGTTTGTATTTTTCACCAAACTTAACAATAACAACTTCACAATCTTTAATAGACTTTTTAGTTCTTATTGAATTGATATTTGCTCCTTTTCGATCTTTCCAAAAATTTTTCTCCTCAGCACCCAAGATTTCAATTCCACAATCATCAGAAGATTTATGATCAGTAACGGGTGATGAAAATTCAATATCTAAATTTTGTTTTTTACAATCATCAATAATTTCATCACGCCAATTGGTGTGAATTTCTCCTGCTAAATAAACTTTCAACATAAATAACTCCTTTAAACTTAAATTTTTACTAATAACATCTTTAATTTCATTTAATAAATATTAGATTGTTATATAAATTAATATGCCTTCATTTGATGTAATAAGCAAAATTAATTACCAAGAATTTGATAATGCTTTGGCTAACTGCTTAAGAGAAATTAGCAATAGATATGATTTTAAAGGACTTAATATTTCAATTGAGCGAAAAGATAAATCAGTAACTATCAATGCAACTGATGAATTAAAATTAAGGCAAGTAAATGAATTACTACAAACCCATTTGATAAGAAGAAAAGTAGATCCAAGGGTATTAGAAGTTAAAAGTTCTGAAGGAGCTTCGGGGGGGTCAATCAGACAAGTAAGTGAATTAAAAGAGGGTATTAGCCAAGAAAATGCTAAAAAAGTAATTGCTGATATCAAGAAACTAAAACTTAAAATTCAAATTAAAATTCAAGGTAATGAACTCAGAGTTGATGGCAAAAAGAAAGATGATCTTCAAGAAGCTATGGCTGCAATAAAGGCAATTGAAATTGGTCTTCCTATTGATTTTGTAAATTTTAGAGATTAGTCCTTTTAGAAACTATTTATTGTATTTGGTAAAAAAAGATATAAGCATCCAAACAATTACTTAAATTTATTTGACTTTCCTAACATTATGAATTTCTCAGATCTAAATATTGAAAATAAACTGAAAAAATCAATTGCGCTAGCTGAATTTAAAGTTCCAACTCCTATTCAAAGTCAATCGTTACCAATTAGCTTAGAGGGAAAAGATGTTTTGGGAACTGCACAAACAGGAACTGGTAAAACCTTAGCATTTACTATCCCAATGATTAATAAACTCCTTAAAGACAAACAGGCAATGGCTTTAATTATTTGCCCTACAAGAGAACTTGCTACTCAAGTAATGGAAACAGTTCTAAAGCTAAATATTAGAGAAATAGGAATTGGTAACGCTCTATTGATTGGTGGTGAGAGTATGCAAAAACAACTTAGACAATTGAACAAAAGAGCAAGAATTATAGTTGGAACACCAGGAAGAATTAATGATCACATTGAGCGTAAAAGTTTAAACCTATCCAAAGTAAAGTACCTAGTTCTTGATGAAACTGATCGAATGTTAGACATGGGTTTTACCCCGCAAATAGAATTGATTTTAAAATTTGTGCCAAAAAGTCATCAAACGTTACTATTTTCAGCTACTTTACCAGAAAATATATTAAAAATATCTCAAAAATATCTTAACAACCCTGAAAGAGTTTCGGTTGGATCCTTATCAACTCCAATTGAAAAAATTAAACAAGAAACTTTTCAAATTACACTAGATAAAAAATATCATGAACTCATTAATCAATTAGTTGAAAGAAGTGGTTCTATTTTGGTTTTTGTGAAAACAAAACATGGTGCTGATAAAATAGTTAAGCGATTAAAATATGATGGACATAAAGCTGATGCTATCCATGGAAATCTAAGACAAAGTAAAAGAGATCGTGTAATTAGAGGTTTTAGAAATGGTAACAGTAGAATTTTAGTTGCAACCGATGTAGCTGCACGTGGTCTAGATATACCGGTTATAAAACACGTAATTAATTATGATCTTCCGCAAGTACCTGAAGATTATATTCATCGAATAGGTAGAACTGGTAGAGCTGGAAAACATGGTTCAGCTTTAACATTTTTAACTAAAAATGATAGAAATATGTGGAGATCTATACAAAAACTAATTGATCCAGATTTTAAAGTCAAAGAAGAAGCAAAACCAAATAATCAAAAAGGAAAGAAATTTAATAAAAAAAACAAATTTAAAAAGAAATTTTCTAATAATAAATTAAGTAAAAAGAAGAAATTTAAAAAATTCGAAAATAATTATAAAAGAAAATTTAAAAATAGAAAAATACCCAAAAATTTTAGATTTAAGAAAAATAAACGTAAATAAAATTATATTTTTTGAATTAGAGAAGCGCTGTTATTTGTGGGCTTATTAACATCTTTTGATACTTGATGAAAAAATTAAATTAGGAATTTTACGTTCTTTTAAAAATGAAGAGCCTTGTAATTCTAAATTTAAATAACGATTAATATCAATTTGATTAAGTATAACAGGTTGTCTGTGATGAATTTCATTTATGTTTTCTTTTGCTTCCTCTGTAATTAAACAAAACTGATCATTTTCAAAAATACCAGCAAAATAAATAGTGTTTGTGTCTTCACGAGTAAAATAATGGGGAGTTTTTTCTTTTTCATCTCTTTTCCACTCATAAAAACCATCTGCTACCACAACACATCTAAAATCTTTAATTAATTTCTTGAATGAAACCTTTTCATCAATGGTCTCAAGCCTTGCATTAATCAAAGCTTTAAAATTTTTTTCTTTTGCCCAGCCTGGAACTAATCCCCATTGTAGTTTTTCTAAAGTTTTACCATTTTTATATTTTTTAATGACAGGTAGTTTTTGGTAGGGATGAGCATTATAATTTTCTGTTTCTTCAATCTGAATTGCCGATTTTATGAGCTTTTCGGTTTTAGTTACTGGATTTGTTATTACGTACCTTCCACACATTATTTAATTAGACACAATATTTTATAATATAATTAATTTTTTTTTAAAAGATTTAACCAATTCTCTAATTCTCTCATTCTTGAAACTGTGTTTGAAATCTTGTTTTCTGCTCTTATCATTTCAATATGTTTATTTATTTCATTCTTATTTTCAAAAGCTTTATTTTTAATTAATTTTTCAGTTCTGAAATGTATAAGACTAATCATTTTATCATAAGTAATCTCAGGATGATATTGAATCCCCCATATATTTGTCTCATTTATTTTTAAATGTATTCCCATTACTTTATTTATGGAGTTAGAAGATAGTAAAATGGCCCCTTTAGGTAAAGTACTTACTTCATCAAAATTAAAAGCTGGTGTATTAAAAATTGGGTCTTTATTTTTATAAATTGGGTGTTTCAAACCATTTTCATTAATTATAATTCTATGAGCTATTCCCCTATGAGCACCATTAAGACACTTTTTTACAGCTCCTCCAGCTACTGTTACCGCAACTTGCATTCCCCAACATATTGCTAAAATATTTTTAATTTTTTTTTGACATTCTTTCATAAAATCAAGCTGTCTTCTTATTTCAATAGTATCATTATAAATATTTAAACTACTACCTCCCCATATCATTCCATCATAATTATTAAGATCTTTTATATTTTTATTTATATTATTATCTGAAGACGGATTTACTACATCTATATCAATTTCATCTGTAAAATAATCTATGCTATCTTTTAAACTTTCTGTATGAGTCTTAATTCCTCCTGCGGTAAAACTTTGATTTTCCTCTCTCAGATTGCCCTCTACAATTAATATTTTTAAATTTCTCATTAATTAAAAAGTTTACCAGACATGCTGTGTAGGTACATCAATTTTATATCCTCTTCAGTTAATCTTTTAGGATTAGTTGCTGTGGAAGGGTCCTCTAATGCCATCTTTGATAATTGGTTCAATTGCATATCTTTTTCTTTTACTATTTCAGAAAGTTTATGAGGTATGTTTAATTCTTTTCTTAGGTTCAAAACCCAGTTAATAAATCCATCAAAGGAAATATCTTTTAATTCTATATGTTTGCAAATCTTAATTATTTTTTGTTCTATGAAATCTTTATTAAAAGTTAAAACATATGGCATGAAAATTGCATTTGATAGACCATGATGAACATTATTTAGTGCATTAACTGGATGGCTTAAAGAGTGAATAGCACCTAAACCTTTTTGAAAAGCTGTTGAACCCATGCTAGCAGCAGTTAGCATATTTTTTCTAGCTTCTAAATTTGTTCCATTTTTAAATGCTTTTATTAACCAATTGTTTATTAAGCTTATACCCTCTAAAGCTATGCCATCAGCCATAGGATGATAATTGGGCGCACAATATGCCTCAAGATTATGAGCCAAGGCGTCCATGCCAGTTGCAGCAGTTAATTTTGGAGGAAGTCCGATTGTTAAAACTGGATCTAAAATTACAATAGAAGGTAAAAATTTTGGGTGAAAAATTATATTTTTAACACCAGTTTTCTCATTTAAAATTACAGATGCACGACCTGTTTCTGAGCCTGTTCCAGCAGTAGTAGGAACTGCAATTATGGGTGCAATTTTATCTGAATTTGCTTTGGTCCAATTATCACCTTTATCTTCAAAATCCCAAATAGGAAGTGTTTGACCTGACATAAATGCAACTGCCTTTCCAACATCTAAACCACTTCCACCTCCAAAAGCAATTACACCGTTGCAATTATTTATTTTAAAACTTTCTACGCCTTCGCTTACATTTTTGCCAGTTGGGTTTCCAACAATATTTGAATATAACTTAGTGGTTATATTTTGAATTTTTAGTATTGATAAAGTATTTTTTAAAATATCAGAATCTACCAAACCTTTGTCTGTTACTAGTAACGGTTTAGTAATACCCAAAATTTTACAAGCTATTGCAATATCATTAATTCTATTTTCACCAACCCACATAGTTGTTGGATAATTCCAGTTGTATTTTTGCATATTAAAATTAAATTAATTCTTGTTTTATTAGTTCTTGAATTTGCTTAATCATAATTTTTGGAGACTGCATTGCTGGATAAATTTCTTGAACTTTTTCATAACTTTCAATTGCTTTTTCATAATTTTTTAATTTTATATTAACTAAGCCCTGGCCAGCAAGAGCTCCAAAGTGTCTTTTTTCTAAGTTTAAAACTTTATCTATATCATTTTGTGACTCTTGATAATCACCAACCATATACAAAACTGTTGCCCTTTTATTCCAAGCTTCAGCCCAGTTAGGATCTAGTTCTATTGCTTTTGTAAAAACTTCAATTGCTTTATATAATTTTTGATCTTGAACTAATCTTGAGCCTTCATCAAGGATCGAAGTTAATTTTTGATCTGTGGGATGAGTGGTCCATAAAGTCCAAATTTGTTGAGCAATACTTGATGAGGATGATGAAATATTCTTTTTTAGTTCATTAAATAATTTATCAAGCTGAGCATCTCTTTCATTTGCACTTAAAATTGAAGTTGAAAGAAATAAAAGAATTATTGTTAGAATTTTTTTCACAGTATATTATTACCAAAATCCTTAAAACTGTATAGTGCTTATTCAAGTTATGAAAAAATTTTACTGAATAAAAATTCTCCATGTTTTTTTGGCGAATAGTATTCTTCCAAAACTTTTCTACCATTTAGTGCAATGTTATTTCTTAAACTATTATTATTAAGATAAAAATTTATCTTTTCAATTAGATCATCTTTATTTTCGAAAGTCACAAAATGTTTACCATCAACTAATGGTAAAGGTAATTCAAGCTCATTAATAGAATTTGGACACAACAAAAATGAGCAGCTTGCAAGTATCTCCAAATGTCTGAAGGTAAATTCACCTTTACCTTCTAAAGCTAAATTTATAGAAGAGTCATAAATAGCAGATAAATACTGATCAAATGGAATTTTTGTATCCTCTGCTCTTCCAAAAAAATTAAATTCTTTACTATATAAAAATTCAATTAATTCCTTTCTATATTTTGAGGTTTTTTTTCCAGAAAAAAAAATATCATAAGTTGGTTTTTTATTTGGTTCAGATTTTCCAATAATGTTCCAATTTATAATTTCTTTTTTTTTTGAAATTTTATAATCGACCATTGTACAAGAAAGCATCGTGGTTAAATATTTTTTGTTTGATATCTGTCTATTCTTCTCTCTTTTTATAACATAATCAAAACCATCAAGGATATCATCTTTAATAATGTTGACACTTTTATCTGTGGCATCAACAATAACCTTTTTTATGTTATATGTTCTTGATAATTTTAATAACTTTTTTTCTAAATCCTCTTTATCATTTCTGTAATTTGTAAATTTCCAATTAATAAAAATACCATCAAAAAATAAATTTAAGATTTTTGAAAAAATTAAACAATAATTATATGGAAGCTCTAAGACATAGGCATTTGAGTGAATTGCAGCGTCAATATAACCAGAAGTGTTTTTGTTAATTTTTTTTTTTAAAGAAAAATTTTTTAAGACAATATAGATGTCATAAAAAATACATTTTAAGTTATTTCTAAAATTTCTTTCTGCAATTTTTTTAGTTACCGGTATATATATTATTTTCATTGAACCTTTGATTATTAATAAATAACTTATTTTCAACACATATAAAAGTCTATGTTTTAATCGTTTTAAAAAAAAATTTTAATCTATTAAAAACAATTAGTTAATATAATTTAAAATACTTTTCTTTAATGTTTTACTTATTACTACGGTTCCTTCTAGATTGGGATGAATACCATCGCTTAAATTTAAACTTGGATTAAGCGCCACACCCTCAAGAAGAAATGGGATTAATGCTAAATTATACTTTTTTGATAATTTTGGATAAATATCATCAAACTCTTTTTTATATTTTTCTCCATGAGTATCTGGTGCCACCATTCCAGCTAAAATAATTTTAATTTTTTTATTCTGAGCAACTTTAATTATTTGTTCTAAATTTCTTTCTGTTTCCACTGGTTGAATTCCTCTAAGCATATCATTAGCTCCTAATCCTAAAATAATTAAATCTATTCCTGGTTCAGATAAACTCCAATCAGCTCTATTCAATCCACCAGATGATGTACTTCCAGAAACACTTCCATTAATGACTTTAATGTTTAAACCAGCTTGCCTAAGATTGTTTTCTAAAATTATTGATAAATGATGTTCTTTAGGTAATCCATATCCAGCCATTAAACTATCACCAAATAAAACTACCTTTTCTATTGCACTTGCTTTTATGTGCACTAGAAAGATTATCAAAATTTTTATAAATATAATTTTATTCATGAGTACTCTTCTTAAATTAAAAAAAATAAATCTCAAATACCAAACTGGTAAAGATAGTATCAGTGTTTTAAAGAATATTAATTTAAACATTAAGAAAAAAGAAACTGTTTCAGTAGTTGGAGAAAGTGGCTCAGGGAAAACAAGTTTGATAATGTTAATTGGAGGCTTAGAAAAACCAACCTCTGGTAAAATAATCTTTAATGAGCAAGAAATTACAGGGCTGAGTGAAGATGAAGTATCTGAGATAAGAAAGAAAAATATTGGAATAATATTTCAATCATTTTATTTAATTCCTAATTATACAGCGGTTGAAAATATTGCTTTAACTCTTGAACTTAATAATTTTAAAAATCCAGAAAAAGAAGCAAAAATTTTATTAGATCGTTTTGGTTTAAAACATCGTTTTAATAATTTACCAAGTCAATTATCAGGTGGTGAACAGCAAAGGGTTGCTATCGCTAGAGCAATTGCGATGAAGCCTGAATTAATCTTAGCAGATGAACCAACCGGAAACTTAGATACTGAAAATTCTATCATGATTGCAAATATTTTATTTAAATATGTAAAAGAACAAGGTTCGTCTTTAATCATGGTAACTCATGACCCTAAACTTGCTGACAGAGCTAAAAGAAAAATAAAAATTAAAGATGGAAAAATTAAATAATCCTTCAGATTTTGGTTTGATTTTTAAATATGCTTTAAAAGACTTAAGCAGAAATTATCATAAAATTTCTAGTATCATTGTTACACTATTTATAAGTCTTTTTATTTTAAGTGCTATTTTCACAATTGAAGATAGTCTTAAAAAAGAACTAAATGATAATGCCAAAACACTTTTAGGTGGAGATTTAGAGATTGATTACAATCGTAATCAAGGAAATTTAGATCTAGTTAACCAAGTAAAAGAATTTGCAACTGTTTCTCAAATGATTGAGTTCAGTACCATGCTTTCAACTAATGGCAGAGAAAAAAATAAATCATTATTTACTAGAATTAAAACTGTGGATGAAAAATATCCTTTATATGGAAATGTTGTTTATGAACCAATAGGTGCTTATGAAAGAATGCAAAAAGAACCTAACACTATCCTTATCAATGAAAGTTTGTCAAAAACCCTAAAAATTAAAATTGATGAAGTAGTAAAAGTTCAAGATCAAAATTTTACTGTAATTGGAATTATTAAATCAGTACCAGATGTAAGTGGATTTGTTGCATTTGGCGATTGGGCTTTAGCAGGAAATCAAACTTTACAAATTTTAAAACTAAATGGCATTGGAAGCTTTTTAAACTATGAGTACAAAGTCAAATTTAACGAAAATGATAAGCCAGAAGAAATTGAACAACGAATTGAAGAAATCTTTAAAGACGATCAAAAAGTTAAACTTAGATATCCTGAAAATTCTGCAAGTGGGATAAAAAGAATTATTAATAATTTTTCTCAGTTTTTATCCCTTGTATCTATCAGTGCAATGTTGATAGCAGGTATAGGTATAGCAAATACTTTGCTTTCTTTTATTAATCAAAACAACATGTCGATAGCTGTACGAAAAGCGGTTGGCTTTTATTCAGGCAATATTAAAACATTATATTATCTACAGTTATTTATACTTTTATTTATCATTACTGTTGTAGCTTATGGATCGAGTTTTTTAATTGTACCAATAGCAGATAAATATTTATCTAATGGATTAGGATTGAATGTTTATCCAGTGTTTTCATTGCTAAATTTTTTTAAAATATTTTTAGTGGGATTATTGGTGCTGGTAATTTTTTCTATTCCAACAATCAGTTCTATTGATCAAGTTAAAGCATCTAATTTATTTAGAAACGTATTTCAAAACCTTCAATTTTATTATTCCAAGAGATCAGTTGTTCTAAGCTTTGTTTTGTTATCTATCTTAATTTTGTTATTCACAATTGGATCTGAACAACCTTCTTACAGTTTGGGTTACTTTGCTGCTTTTTTTGTGTGTTTAATTGTATTTTTCTTACTTTCAAAATTAATCATTTTTTTCCTAAAAAAATTTAAATCTAGTTCAATAATTTCTTTAAAAGTTTCAATCAAAAATATTACCCAAACAAAAAGTATAACTCCTATTACAGTTATGTCTCTTGGCTTAGGAGTTACTTTGTTATTAACATTAGCTTTAGTTGGTACAAATTTTCAAAGAGAAATTGCTAAATCTATTCCTGATATTGCACCTGATTATTTCTTCGTAGGCATTCAAAAAGGAGAAAAAGAGAAATTTGAACAAGGAATTTTAAATATGGATCCCAATGCATCTATTGAAATTGTGCCAATGGTATCCTCTGGAATTGTAAAAATTAATGGTGTGGATCCTAACACTTATATTAAAACAGATAATGATAGTTACTGGGTAATTGGTAGCGAACGAAGATCTTCATGGGTGGAAAATATACCTGAAGATAATTCAATTTTAGAAGGTAAATGGTGGGACTTATCAAACCCAGATCAACTTCAAATATCTCTAGATGCAAAAGTTGCTAGAGATTTTAACATTCGGTTAGGTGATATTTTCACTTTAAATGTTTATGGACGTGAAATTGAAGGTGAAGTAATTAATTTTAGAGAAGTGGATTATCGAGATTTAAGCATCAATTTTGCAATGTTATTTAATCCTCAATTTGCAAAAAACATACCTCATGAATATTTAGCTACTGCAAAATTTAATTCAAATAAATTTGATGAAACTGAAATGCTTGAAATCATGCCGAGTTTATCAATGATAAAAATTGCAGATTATTTATCTAAAGTTACAGCTGTTTTAAATAAAGTATTTATTGCAGTTACTTTAATTTCAGCGGTTACTATTGTAATAGGGTTAATCGTAATTTCGAGCGCAATTATGGTTCAAGGAAAAGTTAAAGAATATCAAAATTTAGTCTTTAAAATTTTGGGTTTTTCAAAAAAACAAATAGTTTTTTCATCGCTAATTGAGTTCATCATTATTTTTAAATCTGTAATTTTAATTGCAATATTTTTTGCAGTGATTGGTTCAAAATTTATTATGGAAAATATTTTTGAGCTAGTGTGGATGTTTGACTTTAAAGTTTTAATTTATTTAGGATTTTCAATTGGTTTTGTTACTTTAATTTTAATATTGCTAACAAACTTGAAATATCTAAATCCTAAAGTTTATCCTCTAATAAGAAATCAATAATTAGAATTTAGTAATTTTACTATCCAAAGAAATTAAATTCAATTCTACATTCAATTTTGGAAATCTTTTTTTTATTTGTTTTTTAATTTTTGAGAACGAATCTTTGTGAATTTTTTTTTCATTTGCTGGGCTAAATTCTTTTTTTCCATTTGCAATTTTGGCAGCACCACAATCTTTATGATTAATTACAATTAATTTTTCTATTTTATGCAATTGAATAGAAGTTCCTAAATTATCATAAAACGTTTTATGCCATTTTTTGAATTTATTATGTGTTACACCAATACCTGCACCTGCAATTGTGAATGCACTATATTTTCCTGTTAATTTTTTTTTCTTTAAATGATTATGTACTAAATGTTGAAATCATGGATCCATACAAGATAACACCATTGCTTTAAATTTTAATTTCATCAATTTAATTCAACTTTAAACATAGCCTCGTTTCTTCTATTCATTGGAAGGGTAAATGGGCTATCATAGGTTGCTCTAATTGGTGGGCTTATAATTAATTTATTATTTTTTTGTAACTCTTTTTCTAAAATTTCTTTATGCTTAAGAAAGTTTCCATATGATGCTCGTCCAGAATATCTCAGCACCGCGTAGTATCCTCCTTCGATATTAACTATTTTAACGTCTTCCCTGTTTGGATTTGGTGCATTTTCTGAATTAAATTTAGAGGGTAAGTAAAATTGCATACTCATATTTCCATTTTTTTCAACTTGAGTAACTGGGGTAGTCATTTTAATTTTCTCCTGGGTATCGTTTCTACCTGAAATATAATTAAATAACTTTCTAAAATTACTATCTATTCCTGATGTCATAGTTTCAACCGCTAAACGATCAGAATATTTTCTAATCTCATAAATTTCATTTTTAGAGACAACTTCATAATTTGCTTCTTCGTAAGCCATAACTGCAGAATAAGGTAAAATAAATAAAGTACAAAATACTATAAAATAAAGTTTAATAATTTTCATTGTTACATAACTTTATATTCAAAATTTTGTGTAGTTTCATTAATTTGAATTAATTTAGCGCCATTTCTCTCATGAAAATTTGTTGCCATTTCTGTTAGAGGTGAAAGAGTTACTAATCTATTTAAATGATTAGATTTTTTAATTTTTTTAAATACTTCTTTTACTATTAATTTGCCTCCACCCTTTTTTTTAGACCATACAGTGTAAGCAATTGCTATTTGACCACCCGCTTGATCTCTCATCGCAGTTTGTAGAAATGCGTCAGTACTAAGTTTTTCTAACTCTTCAACACTTTTTGGAATTTCATTTGTATAAGCAAAACACATGACCGCATGAATTTCTCCTTTGTATTCAACTCCAAAAATTTTTCTTCCAAATCCCGTTCTAAACTTATTATCTAACTCTGGTCTTACAGGATCTTCATCTGTATTGCATTCTTTAAGCTCAACAAGTTTTGCACCCTTGACCCAACCAAAAAAATTGTCGATATTTTTACTTAAGACTTGTCTATTTTTTCTTAATCTAGCTTTAATTCGTGGATTAAATTTTTTTTTCATAATTTAAATAGATTTAAACATTTATTTAATATTTAGTATGTGTAAAAAATTCATATTAGATAATCATATAAAAGCTTTGAGCTAGTTACGAAAATTAGAGCATATATAAAATTATAAAATAATTTTTCTTCAATAATTTTAAGTAATTTATATCCAATCAATATCCCTAATAATGCAACTGGAAATAATATTGTTGACTGTTTAAAAGATTCTAAATTTGTCATAGATAAATTAATATACAAAGGAAGTTTAATTAAATTCACAAAAGTGAAAAAAAATATTCTTGTTCCAACATAGATTTCTTTTTTCATTCTAAGTGGAAGTAAATAAAGACTGGTAGGAGTTCCTCCAGCATGAACACAAAAACTTGTAAAACCTGCAACCACCGAACAAGCTCCACCTTTTAAAAAATTTTTTTCTGATTGTTTTTCTTTGTCTTTTTTAAAAAAGAAATAATGACCTGCAAATAAGAATCCCATTACTCCAATGATAAATTTTAATAAGTCTTCTGAAAAATATGAGAAAGTTAAAGATCCAATTATTATACCAATAGCTGCAAATGGAACCATTAGTTTTAAAGTTCCAAAATCAAATTCTTTTCTATATTTATAAACAGCAATAAAATCTGAAAAAATTAGAATTGGTAAAATAATTCCTAAAGCTTGATTTAGTGGCATTACTATTGTCATTAACGGAACAGAAATTAAAGTCATGGATCCACCTAAGCCTGATTTTGCAATTCCGTATAAAATTATCGCTGGAATGACTGTAAAAAAAAATAGTAAGTTTATTTCCATCTATTTAATGAGTTTAATAATTTCGATCCTAGAGGGCTGATTGGTTCTTGAAGTACTATTTCTTTTCCAGTTTTTTGTTTTACTAATTGTAATAATTTAGTTGCTAAACCTTGTTTTCTAAAAATTGGATTAACAAAAATATACTCTACCTCACCTTTCTCATTAAATCTAACAAAGCCTATTGTTGTATTCTCGTTTTTAAAGGTAAAAACTCCCTCTGTTTCCTCAATTTCAAAATTTGAAACTTCCAGACTGTTCATAAATCCTAGTAATTTAGAAGCAAAAGGATAACTGCTATTGCAGCAATAATGGAGCTAACAACAATATAATTAAGCTTAATTTTGAATTTTTTCTCTACGAACTCAGTAATTTTTTCCCAAAACAATACTATTAAAAAAATAATTATAGCTGGCAGAATATATTTAATCATAATAAAGATTTATCATCGCTGACATAAACGGAAACGCCTCTTGTATTTAAATCAACATCAAATTTTTTATGTAATGGTGGGAATGCCCTTTGAGAACAATCTAATCTGTCACAGGTTCTACAAGAAACTCCAATTGGAATTTCAGTAGATTTATCATTTATATTCACGTTTTCAGTATAGACAAAATCTTTTGCGTACTTAGCGTCGCAACCGAGTCCTATAGATAAAACGCTTTTAGCTTGACCAAATCGTCCGATACCTTTTTCAACAGTTCTTGCAATACAAACGTATTTTTCACCATTATTCATTTTACTTACAGCTGCTTGAATAACTCCTGGTCTAGTAAATGCAGAGTAAACATTCCATCGTGGACAAGCACCACCATATCTTGGGATATCTATGCCTGATAAAGAAAATCTCTTAGAAATGTTACCTGCCATATCAACTCTTAAAAAATGAAAAGGAATTCCAGGAAGTTTTGGATCTTGCAAGCACGTTACTCTATGTGCCACTTGTTCAAATGATGTTGCAAAAGTATTTTGAAGTAACTCTAAATCGTATTTAAGCTTTTTACACTCAAAATGAAATAATTTATAAGGCATTAAAATAGCTGCTCCACAATAATTTAGTAAAGCAACTTTACTTAACTTTTTTGACTCCTCAGATGGAAAACTAAATTTAGAAAGATAATCATCAATTTCTTTATTTGCACCTTCTTGTGCTATTTGTGCAGCAGCATGTAATTTTTTTGTTTCTAGTGAACTGTAATCACTAAGTAGTAACTCTTTTTTATTTTTATAATAAATTTTTGAAAATGGTTTGTTTTCATCAGGAATAACATCTTTTACAGTAATTGAATATTCTGTATGTAAATATTCACATAAAGCAATGTATCTTGTACGATTATTTTTTTGAATTTTATCAAATACTTTATTGGCAAATTCTTCTAACTTAGGAAAGTAATTTTTATTTTCTTGTAAAAAGTCTGAAATAACTTCTCCTGGAAAAGAATTTTTTCTATTATCAACAATTTTACCAGAAATTTTTTCAATCTTATTTATTAATTCATGATCTTTTTTCTTTAAAATATCTCCTAATCTAACTATTGCTTTTCCAATTTTTGGATTTGTACTAACTAAATCTTTTACTTCAGGTCCTAAAATATCTAAATCCTCAAACAAACTATCATCTAGAATTTCAGAGATTGTGTTTTGAAGATTAATGTCAGTTTTTGATGTAAGGTCAGATAGTTGAATATTTAACTTTTCACAAACATTTAAAAGCAAATCTCCATCAATTTTTCTTTTACCACTCTCTATTAGATTTAAATAACTAGGAGAAATACTTAAATCTTCAGCTAGTTTGTTTGCTTGAAGGCCTAATTGTCTACGAAATGCCTTGATTTTTGGGCCTATTTTTAAATCTATTTGACTCATTATTCTTTTTGTAAATTTTGTAAATTTATTTTTACAATTTTTTTATAGTATTTACAAGCTTTTTGTCGTTTTTAATAGCTTTTGTAAATTTAGTAAATTATAAGATTTACATGAACAAAAAAATCAAAAATACAGAAAATGAAGCTCAAATCATTAGAAAAGAAGACTTAGACCATCATAATAGTAGAGGGATCTACATGAGAGATGATCACTGTGATTGGGGTTCAAGTGGAATGAATGATCTTATCGAAACTTCAAACGATAATAATTAATTTAATCTACTTTTTCATTTTTCATTAAAATTAAACTAAAGGATAACAATGAGTGCAGAAAAAATCTCATACGATCTTAAAAGATTTGCAGGAATAAAACGTGACTATACTGATGAGGAGGTCGAAAGATTAAGGGGCTCAATTAAAATAGAATATTCTTTATGCAAAAATCAATCACAAAAGCTCTGGAAGTTATTAAATTCAGAAGCATACGTTAATACACTCGGTTCTCTCTCCGGTAATCAAGCTGTACAACACGCTAAAGCAGGTTTAAAAGCAATTTATTTAAGTGGATGGCAAGTTGCTGCGGATGCTAATACTGCAGGTGAAATGTATCCAGATCAATCACTTTATCCTTATGATAGTGCTCCAAAATTAGTTGAATCAATGAATAACTCCCTTGTAAGAGCGGATCAAATACAACACATGGAAATGCAAGATGGAGATATGCAAGCTAAAGACAGAACAGATTATATGCTTCCAATTATTGCAGATGGAGAAGCTGGTTTTGGAGGACCATTAAATGTTTTTGAACTAACTAAAAAATTTATTAAAGCTGGAGCGGCGGGTGTTCATTTTGAGGATCAATTAGCAAGTGAAAAAAAATGTGGCCATATGGGTGGTAAAGTTTTAGTACCAACTGGAACAATGGTCAAAAATTTAAAGGCAGCTAGACTTGCAGCAGATATTGCTGAAGTACCTTTAATCATTTTAGCAAGAACAGATGCCAATGCTGCTAAATTAATTACAAATGATTTTGATGAAAATGATAAACCTTTTCTAACAGGCGAAAGATCTCCTGAAGGTTTCTTTTATGTAAAAGATGGTATTGAACAAGCAATTTCTCGAGGTCTAGCATACGCACCGTATGCTGATTTAATATGGTGTGAAACAGCTACTCCAAATTTAGAGGAAGCTAAAAAATTTGCAGATGCTATTCATGAAAAATATCCTGGAAAACTTCTAGCTTATAATTGTTCTCCATCATTTAATTGGAAAAAACATTTAAATGATGATGAAATAGGCTCTTTCCAAAAAGAAATTGCTAAAATGGGATATAAATTTCAGTTTATAACATTAGCTGGGTTTCATACTCAAAATATTGCAATTTTCGAACTTGCAGAAAAATATAAAAAAGAAGGTATGACTGCTTATTCTAAAATCCAACAACAAGAATTTGCTAGAGAAAAAGATGGTTACACTAGTGTAAAACATCAGCGTGAAGTTGGAACATCTTATTTTGATGCAGTTTCTAATACTATAAGTAGTGGACAAAGTTCGACTACTGCTATGGCAGGCTCAACAGAGTCGGAACAATTTTAAAAAATTAATAACCCCCTCTCAATTTTTATAGCCCTTAATTGGGCTATAAACCTTTTGAATTTCTTTGCAAAATTTACTCCATCTGTTAAGCCTTTTCAAAAATGACTAATAAAAACTTTGGCTTTGGGACACAAATTAGAAAATCCCCGTACTTTGATTCAACTGTGAAATGGGGTGCAACTGGTTTTTCAGTCTATAACCACATGTATATTCCAAGAGATTTTGGTAGCCCTGAACAAAACTTTTGGAACTTGATTGAAAAATCAATACTGTGTGACGTTGCTGTTGAAAGACAGGTTGAAATAACAGGACCAGATGCTTTCAAATTTACTCAACTACTTACACCAAGAGATCTTTCAAATGTCGCAATTGGTCAATGTAAATATGTTTTAATCACCAACAATGATGGTGGAATATTAAATGATCCAGTTTTATTGAGATTAGCTGAAAATCATTTTTGGCTTTCACTTGCAGATAGCGATGTTTTATTGTGGGCTCAAGGTGTTGCGGTTAATTCAGGACTGAATGTTAATATAACAGAACCTGATGTTTCGCCATTACAGCTACAAGGACCTACATCAAAAGACATTATGATAAAACTTTTTGGAGAAAGTATTAAAGATCTTAAATATTATTGGTTTATAGAATATAATTTAGATGACATACCGCTAATTGTTTCTAGAACTGGCTGGTCTAGTGAGTTTGGTTATGAATTATTTTTAAGAGATGGTTCTAAAGGAAACGACTTATATGAAAAAATAATGAGTGCTGGAAAAGAATATGGTCTTCAGCCTGGCCATACTTCTTCAATAAGAAGGATTGAAGGTGGAATGCTTTCCTATCATGCTGATGCTGATATTAATACTAACCCATTCGAATTAGGTTTAGATCGTTTGGTATCTCTAGATAATGATATTGAATTTATTGGAAAGGCAGCTCTTAAAAAAATCAAAGCTGATGGTATAAAAAGAAAACAAGTTGGTTTAGAGATTAATTGTGAACCACTATCTGGGCCTAACACAACTTTCTGGTCTATTAAAAAAGATAACAATAAAATTGGAAAAGTAACATCTGCTGTATATTCGCCAAGATTAAAAAAAAATATTGCACTTGCAATGATAAATATTGAAAATTCAGAAATTGGAACTAGTCTAGAAGTAAACACCAATAAAGGTAATTTTGAAGCTATAATAGTAAAAAAACCTTTTTTTGATCCAAAAAAGAAAATAGCTAGTAATTAAGTTTTAATTTTGTAACCTTTTTTAAGCAGCACAGACACTACAGTTACACATATTATTAAAAATAGAACCATTAGGCTGACACTAATCCATATATTAAAGTCAGAAACTCCGTAAAATGCAAATCGCAAACCATTAATTAAATATACTACTGGGTTGAAATAAGTAACCGTCTGCCAAAATTCTGGTAGCATATCTAAAGAATATAAGCTTCCACCTAAAAAAACCATAGGTGTGATCACTAGAGTTGGAACAATTGACATTTGTTCAAAATTTGAGCTCATTAAGCCAATTAAAAATCCAAATAAAGCAAATGTAAAAGCAACTAATACTAATAAAAAAATCATTAACAATGGATACATAACTTGAACTTCTACAAAAAAAGTAGCTGTTAAAAAAATTACTACACCGACAAGTAATGTTTTGGTTGCACCAGCACCAACAAATGCTAGTACAATTTCAAATGTTGAAATAGGTGCTGCAAGAATTTCATACATGGTGCCGTTAAATTTTGGAAAAAAAATACCAAACGAAGTGTTACTTATTGATTGAGTTAACAATGTAAGCATTAATAAACCTGGAACTATGAAAGATCCATAACTGATACCATCAATTTTCTCCACATAACCGCCTATAACTGATCCAAAAACAATAAAATATAATGAAGTTGAGAGAACCGGTGAAAATAAAGATTGCATTAATGTTCTTTTGAAACGATCCATTTCATGAAGGTACATTGCTCTAAATGCGTAATAATTAAATTTCATTATTCTCCTTAACTAAACTTACAAATATTTTCTCTAATGTAGTTTGTTCTGTTTTAAGATCTTGAAGTTTCAAACCTGCATCCTTTAAATCTTTTAACAAATTAGTTATACCAGTACTTTCTGCATTAACATTATAAGTATAATTAACTGATTTTTTATCACTTCCTATTTCCAAATTATATGACTCTAAACTATTAGGCACTTTATTTAACTCATTTTGTAGATTTATAGTTAATTTTTTATGACCCATTTTTTTTAACAATTCATCTGTCTTATCAATAACAATAATCTCTCCTTGATTAATTACAGCTACTCTATCAGCAATCGCTTCAGCTTCTTCAATATAATGAGTTGTTAAGATGATTGTAACTCCAGTCTTTCTCAAATCCTCAACCACTTTCCACATGTCTCTTCTCAGCTCAACATCTACCCCTGCTGTTGGCTCATCCAAAAATAATATTGAAGGTTCATGAGATAAAGCTTTAGCAATTAAAACTCTTCGCTTCATACCACCAGATAGCTGTCTAAGTCTTAAATCTTTTTTATCCCACATACTTAGATCTTTTAAAATTTTTTCAATATGTTTTGGGTTTGGTTTTTTTCCATTTAACCCTCTTGAATATGAAACATTATTAAAAACTGTTTCAAATAATTCTAATGTTAGTTCTTGAGGAACTAATCCAATTCTTGAACGGGTCTCTCTATAATCATGAATAATATCAAAATCTTCAACAGTTACTTTTCCTGATGAAGGTGTTACGATACCACAGATAATACTAATTAAAGTTGTCTTACCAGCACCATTTGGTCCTAGAAGAGCGATAATTTCACCTTTTTTAATATCTAAATTAATTTTTTTTAAAGCTTCAAATCCATTATCATAAACCTTTGATAAGTCTTTAATTATGATTTGATTAGTCGACATTTAGATAGGTTATATAGAGACAATTTGTGGGATTACAATAAATTTTAATTTATTGTAACTTGTCATTATGAAAAAAATTTTTATCTCTTTTTTGTTTTTATTTACTCTGAATGCCAATGCTATGGAAAAGGAAACAACTTTTGACCAAAAGCTGTTTAATAAGGCTCAATCTGAAGGGAAAGTTATTATAATTAGTTCTTGGATTAAGTATTGTTCATCTTGTGCAGGACAAATGAAAATTTTAAATAAAGCAAAAAATGACGGTAAATTAAATGACATAGAGTTTGATAACATTGAATATTTTTCTTTTGATGTAACAAATAAAAACATAGCTGATTTATTTAATGTTCAATATCAAACAACTCTTATAATTTTCAAAAATAAAGAAGAAGTTTATAGAAGTCTTGGAGAAACTACCAAAGACTTACTTTATGAAGCAATAAAATCCTCAATTTAGTAATTAGAATTTTTTTATTTTTAAAATCACAGCTGGCAAAAAAGTTGCAATTAAAAAAGATAAAAATAATAATGATTGAGCTATAAAGGGTGAAAATAAGTCTTTAGACAAAAATACTCCTACTAGTAAGCTTTTAGAAAAATCTGGAAATGGAAACATTAAAAATCCAGCAACTAGACCAATTATAATTGAAACATAAGCAGTTTTTTCATCCAATTTATTATAGAAACTATAAAAAACAGTCACTACAAACGCACAACAAAATAAATCTGCAAGTAGGAATAAATATAAAATATCAAATCCTTTTGAAGCTACTCCAAAAGCAATTACAGACAAGATTAAAATAAAATATTTAGATATTTTTAAGTAATTACTTTTTTTATCTAAGTTAAAAGTTGCTTTACCATCAACTATAAACAAACTTGAAATAGCATTAACCAAAGTATCAACAGTAGAAATTGTTAATGCAAGACCAAGGATAACGATCAATAAGGATAAAATTTCTGTTTGATCTTTTAATAATAAATTAAAAAATCCTAAATCTGGTCTAACAGATGGATCCATTGAAAATGAAACCATTCCAATAAAACCCATCAAGAAAACTATTGGAATAATAATAAAGAAAGAAATTATCAAACTACTTTTTAATATTTGATAATTTTTTGCTGCATATACTCTTTGCCAATTTCCCTGATGAAATAAATTAGTTGCTGCAACTGCTATAAAGAAAGTTAACCCAGCAGTGTATCCTGGAATATAATTTGAACTTATTAGTTGAGGGTTTTTCTCATTAATTAAAGAAAAAGAAAAATTACCTCCTGAAGATGAACTAATAATTGAAATCAAAATAAATAATAAAACACCAATTACAATCATTTGAATATTATCAGTAAATATTGAAGCTCTTAATCCACCATAAAGGGTATAGCTTAAGGTAGCTACCAAGACTATTAATGCTGTTATCCACAATTCTGTTCCAGATATATAATTAATTAATACAGCAACTGCAGTTACTTCTGCGCAAAGAAAAATGAACATATAAAAGATTGTCATTAACAAAATTAACTTAAATAGACTTTTGCCAAATTTCTTTCTCATAAACTCAACTAAAGAAGATCCTTTTGGAAACTCATTTCTAATTTTTTTTCCAAAATAAATTAAGAAAATCATTGGAAAAGCTGTGCCTAATCCATAACCAATAACAGCACCTACTCCACCCCACGTTGCAGCTGCAACTGGACCAAATAAAATCCAAGCCCCTAAAGCTGATGCTACAAGACTTGTAGTGAGCGAAAATAAACCAATGTTTCTATTTGCAGTTAAATAATTATTTATGCCCTTATATTTGTTAGAGTGAAAAATTCCTAAAAAAGAGAATATTAAACTAATTGCGATAACTAATATTAATGATGTTGATTGAGTTAAAAAATATGTTTTATCCATTTTATCCCTTTCTGAATTACCGGACAGGTTCATAGGGTATGATCTCAGTCTGTTAAGACACCCCTTCTTATAGTCTTTATATTATATTAATCGATATAGCTAGTGATTTAAGATTTATTTCTTAAATTATTTTTGACTCTTATGATTCATTATTTCAATCATGCATTGAGTTGCGTACTCTCTCCATTCAGTTGAGGTTTTGTTTTTTAAGCTATTAAGATGGTTTCTGTTACTTTGAATGTCATCTTTATGCTTAATATAATCAGCTCCATTTAGATTTTTCTCCATATCAGATAAATTAGTTTCCATTGCCTTTATCCATTCGTTTCCAAGCTCTACACATTTTTGATCATCTTTTTCATCACAAATTTGTTTAAAAAAATTAAAGATAACATCATCAGTATTAACTGAATTATTCATTAATTATGTTTACAGGTACCAATAGATTCTGAACCACAAGTTTGACCATTAGTCCACGTTGCTCCGGTTAAATTAGCTCCATCAAAATTAGCATTGGTAATGTTAGAAGAGGTAAAGTTAGCCTCCATTAAATTAGAGTTTTGAAAATTTGCTTCGATTAAAGTTGCTCCCATAAAATCAACTCTAGTTAAGTTAGCTCCAGTAAAGTTAGTTTTTTCAAAATTTGCCCCTATAGAAACAGACTCGTAAAGATTAGCTCTTACAAAAGTAGACTCTGGAAAAGTTCCAAAAGATAGATTTGAAGTCATCATAATACTTTTATCAAAGTTCACTTGTATAAAACTTGCAAATGAAAGATTTGAATTTGGAAGATAACTACCCTGTAAATCCTGAGAGTCTGAAAATCTACAATTAGAATAATCAACACCTTCCGTTAAAGGATCATCACATGCAGCATTTGAATTTGTGAAAAATAACAAGCTAAATAAAGCAAGTAAGATTATTTTTTTCATAAACAAAGTTAGCAAAAAAAATATGTCAAAACAATAACGGTTTGATTAAAATTATATTATTGTTGTATTTTAGCTAATCTTTAAACAAATTTTCAATTTGATCTTCAGCTTCTTTGATTGATTTTTCGTAGTCAAGTGCCATTTGGTCTGCACTGATTATATCTACTTTTTCTATACCAAAAAAGTTAAGAATAAATTTTAACCAAGGAGTTAAAAAATCTTCTGAACTATTTAGTTTTGTTCCTCCAGAAGTAATAACTAGATATGCACGTTTGTTTTTTAACAATCCCTCTCTTCTACCATTTGGTTTAAATCTAAAAGTTTCACCTATACGAGCAGCTAAATCCGACCAAGCTTTAAGAGTTGCTGGTGGTCCATAATTATAAATTGGTGCTGAAATTATAATGACATCACTCTCTTTTAGTTCTTTTACAAGCTTGTCAGAAAGCTCAAACATTTTTTTATGTTCTTCTGTTTGGTCTTTTTCATCAATATTCATTCCAGACTCAGTAAGCCCACTTACAAAAAGCATCTCATCATCTAAATCTCTATAAATTACGTCATCTTCTGGTTTTTTAATTTTATCTAAAAGTTTTTTTGCTAAAGCTCTTGAGGTAGAGCCTTTTTTTCTAGCACTGGAATCTATTTGATAAATTTTCATTAATACTTTTTATCCGAATTTTTGCATAAATGGAAAGATTTCAATTATATAAAATCCTATTGCTTGTAATTGATTGGTTAAAATTAAAATACCTGTAATTAAAAGAGTTATTCCGCCAATTTTTGAAATTAAATTTATGTTTTTCTTAAAATTTTTAGAAAATAATAAGAACCTTTGAATTAAGTATCCAGACAAAACAAAAGGAATAGTAAGACCTAATGAATAAGAAATTAACAAGATTACAGCTCTCGATAAAGTTTCCTCAATAGATGCTAAAGCTAAAATTGAACCTAAAATTGGTCCAATACATGGTGTCCAGCCAAAACCAAAAGCAACACCTATAACATATGGAAAAAGAATATTTCTTGATTCTTTTGCGTCAAACCTTTTTTCAAAATTTAAATATGGAATATTTATAATTCCAATTAATTGAAGAGAAAAAATTATAATAATTATTCCAGCTAAAATTCTTAACATTTCTGAATTTTGTAATAGTGCCTGTCCCAAAATAGATGCTGATGCACCTAAAAGAACAAATACAGTTGAGAACCCTAAACAAAATAAAATTAATGGAAAAAAATTGATTTTTTTTTGATTTAAAATTTCTTGTAAAGATTGGCCTGAGATATAAGAAATATATCCAGGTATTAAAGGTAGAACACATGGAGACAAAAAACTTATAAGTCCTGCTCCAAAAGCAATTAAGTATTCAAACATTTATCCAGTATTTTTCATTGCTGCAGAAATACCTGCAATCGATGTCATTAAAGCATCTTCAAGAAATTTTTTATCTAAATTTTTATATTTTTTATTTGTTAATTTATTCATTACATTAGCCTGAAGTATATTTAACATTTCTGTATAATTATTTCTGATAAATAAGGCTTTTCTAAATTCTTTCCTCTCTTTTACCACTTCTTTGGGGGTAATTTTATTGTGCAATTTGACCATTGCCTCAAATTGAAATCTTAATTTTTTTCCAATTCTTTTTAGTGATGCATCGGCCAAATTATTTTCATAAATAACTGATATTTCTGGATCCACCTTGGAAATTACCATATCTAAAATATCCATCGTTGATACAAAGTATGGCCAATTTCTTTCCATGTCAGTCATTGTTCTTTTAAACTTTTTAATTGATCCATACCTCAATGCTTCAGTTGTACCAAGCCAAGCGGGTAACATTAATCTAATTTGTGTCCAAGCAAATACCCAAGGGATAGCTCTTAAACTTTGAATATTATCAACATTCTTTCTTTTGGTTGGTCTTGATCCAATTGCAAGTTTTCCCAGTGATTTATGTGGCGTAACTGTTTTAAAGTAACGAATAAAATCCTCACTTTGATTTAGATATTTTCTATATGAAGATGTAGAAATTTCTGACATTTTTTGAATTAACTCACGCCAGTTAGGTTTTGATCTTGGTGGAGGATTTAAAGAAGCATCCATTACAGAACCGATATAGCTACAGAGGTTGTATTCAGCTAAAGGTTTGTATCCATACTTTTGTTGAATCACCTCACCTTGATCAGTAATTCTTATTTTGCCATTAACTGTTCCTGAAGGTTGTGATTTTAAAGTAGCCTGAATAGGTCCGCCTCCTCTTCCCGGAGATCCACCTCTACCATGGAAGAAAACAAGATCTATTTTATATTTTTTAGCTAAACTTCTAAGCTCCTCTTGAAGTTTATATTGATGCCAACTCGCAGATAATTTTCCAGCATCTTTACTAGAGTCAGAATATCCAATCATTACTTCCTGCTTTGAATTAATCATTTTTCTATACCATGAAAGTTTGAATAAATTTGTCATTACACCATTAGCATTTTTTAAATCATCCAAAGTTTCAAAAAGTGGCACAACTCTTAACAAATTTTTGTTTTGTGCCTGCATTTGTAAAAAATAAACAGATAAAATATCAGATGCTGTTGAGGTCATTGATATTACATATGCACCTAAGCACTCAATTGGTGTTTTCGCTAACTGTTTGAAGGTATTCCAAACTTCTATATTTTCTTTATTTTTTATTTTTATTTTATCTACAAAAAATTTTTTTTCTTTTATAGATTTATTTAATAATTTTACTTTTTCTGTTTCAGTTAAAGAAGAATAATTTATATTTTTTTTCTTTTTAAAAATTTCATTTAAAAGTTTTTCATGTCTATCTGCCTCTTGTCTTATATCTAATCTTGCTAAGTTAATTCCAAAGCACCTGACCCTTCTCATTAAATCTAATAGGTCTGCATTTGCAATATACTCTCCTCGGTTTGCTTTTAATGATATTCTTACTTCTCTTAATGGAAGAGTTATTTCACTTTTATTTTGAATTAATTTTTTTTCATCCAAATCTGCATCGTTATTTAAATGATTTTCAATTAATTGATGAGTTAGTCTTACCTTATCCCTAATTGGTCTCAAATAAACTCTATAAGGTTCATAACTATTTCCTGTTGCTCTTTTAATTTTTGTAGAGCATTCTTCCATTGATAGATCTTGTATCAATTTAGTCAGTTCTTTTTCATATAATTTTGCTGCTTGCCATCTAGAAAATAAAATTACCTTCTTTGTAACTTCAGCTGTTACATTAGGATTTCCATCTCTATCTCCCCCCATCCAAGATCCAAATTGAATTGGATTAAAATCACGCGGTAAATCTTTCTTTAAATTTTTTCTGAATATGTCGTTAAGTCTTTTATAAACTTTAGGAATGGTATCCCATAGACTATCCTCGATGACAGCTAAACCCCACCTAGCTTCATCTAATGGAGATGGTTTAGTCCTTTTAAGTTCATCAGTTTTCCATATTATTGCAATTTCCGAGTAGAGCTTTCTGTCTAGTTCTATAATCTTAGACGGATATTTTTTATAAAGATGTCTTTGCTCCATAATTTCAATTAAATTGGCGTATTTTTGAATTAAAGTTCTTCTTTTTACTTCAGTAGGATGAGCGGTAAGTACAATGCCTATATCAAGTTTTGTAGCTTGTTCGTAAATTTTTTTATCCGAAATTTTTTTATTTTTAAATAAACTTTCTATTATATCTTCAATAAAAAGATTTTGATTTTTACTTTTAAAATACGGATTTTCAAATTCATTTAGCTTTCTAGATGCATCTAATGACTCTGCAAAATTTATTAAATTTAAAATATGTGAAAATGCTCTTGTTAATTTAAACGTATTTTTAGGAGTAAGTTTTTGTACCTCTTTCGAAATTTTTGAAAAAATTTTACTTTTATTTTTATCTAATAAAGTATTTTTTGATAATAATCTAAATTTTTCAACAATTTCAAAAAAAGCTGAACCTTCTTGATCTTTAATTACTCTTCCAAGAAAAGTTCCTAATAATCTAATATCTTCTCTTAAAAGCTTTGTTGGTATTCGCTCATAGTAAAGATCTCTTTTCTTCATTACTTATAATAAATTTTTTTTGTAAAACTCCTTTAGAATTTGTTTTTACACTAAAAAAGAATCCTGAATATCTAAATTTTCGCAAATCTGCTTTGCTCATACCTTTTGTAGCTGTTGAAACATAAAGTTCTTTAGTATTTTTACCTCCAAATGCACAATTAGTTATATTTTTTGCAGGAAACTGAATTCTGTGAATTAATTTTGCTTTTTTATTAAAAACAGAAATACAAGCACCATGAAAATGAGCTACCCATAAATTTTTATTCTTATCTAAGGTCATTCCATCTGGTGAACCTTCTTCGGGTGATAATTTTTTAAATATTTTTTTGCTAACTATTTTATTATTTTTATTTATTTTAATTTTATAGATAGTTTTTTTTGGGCTATCTGTATGATAAAAATTATACTGATCAATAAATGCTGGTCCATTGGTAATTCTATAATTTTTATCAATTTTTATTAATTTAAAATTTTTATCTAATTTATATAAAGAACCATTTTCAATTTTTCTCTCAAGGTTGTCCATAGTGCCAAACCAAAGATTTCCTGCAGGATCTGTCTTTCCGTCATTAATTCTATTTAATTTTAAATTTGGTTCTATTATAATTGATTTATAAATTTTTTTTGATTTTAAATTTTGAATTCTCAATTCCCCCTCAAGCCCTAAAATAAAAATATAATCTTTAATATGAGCAATGAAACCAATTTCTTTATTTACTTTAAAGATTTTCTTTTTTTTATTTTTAATATTGAAGCAACAAATTTTCTTTTTTTTAATATCTACAAAATAAATTGAATTATGCTCTTTAACCCACAAAGTACCTTCTCCCAATTTACACTTTAGCCTCCAAAGTACTTTTGGATCAGAAGTAATGATCTTTTTCATCTATAAAATTATAAAAGCACAATTTTAGAATTTTGTTCACCCAAATTATCTATTGACAATCTTAACTTGTCACCAGCTTTTAAAAACAATTGGGGTTTTTTTCCCATGCCAACCCCTGGGGGAGTTCCGGTTGTAATTATATCTCCAGCTTGTAATGACATAAATTTACTTACATACGCTACAATAACATCAACATTGAAGATCATTGTATTAGTGTTACCAGTTTGCATTCTTTCTCCGTTTACATCTAGAGACATATTGAGATTATTTATATCTTCAATATCATTCTTAGTAACTAAATAAGGTCCAATAGGTCCGTAAGTGTCATGAGATTTTCCTTTAACCCATTGTCCCATTTTTTCAATTTGCCATTCTCTTTCACTAACATCATTAACTAGACAATAGCCCAATATATGATCTTGAGATTGATTTTGCTCTATATGTTTAGTTTCTTTACCAATAATTATTCCTAATTCAACTTCCCAATCTAATTTTTTAGAGTCAGGCAAGATTTCTATATGATCATTGGGGCCATTGATTGAACTTGTAGCCTTCATAAACATTATTGGTTCTGAGGGTACTGGTAAATTTGACTCAGCAGCATGATCTGAAAAATTCAAACCTATTGCCACAAACTTTCCTGGTTTAGCGATACATGAACCTATTCTTTCACTTGTAGAAAGTTCAGGTAAAGATTGTAAATCAATTTTTTCTAATTCAGATATAGTTTTAAAATTTAAGAAATTAGGAATTAAGTCCTCTATATGAGAGCTAATATCTCTAATCTTTCCATCATTATCTAATATTGCTGGTTTTTCTTTTCCTTTTTGTCCTACTCTTAATAGTTTCATAAGTATCCTTAATTTAAGTTAAATTGAAATTCCACCATCAACAGAAATTGTGGTGCCTGTAGTAAATGTTGAGTCATCACTTGCTAAATAAACAGCTACAGCTGCAATTTCCTCCGCTGTACCTAATCTTCCCATCGGTTGTCTTGCTATAAAATCTTTTTTTGCTTGTATAGGGTCAGGGCTTTGATTGACTCTATCTTGCCATGAAGGTGAGAATACTGTTCCTGGTGCAATAGAATTACATCTAATATTTTGTTTAACATAATCTGCTGCAATAGATTTAGTCAAGCCGATAACAGCTCCTTTTGTAGTTCCGTAGACAAATCTGTTTGGAAATCCCTTTAAACTTGAAGCACACGAAGAAACATTAATTATACTTCCAAAGTTTTGCTTAATCATTAAAGGCAATACGGCTTTACACATAAAATACATAGATTTAATATTTACATCAAAAGAAAAATCCCAATCTTTTTCTTCACATTCTAGAATACTTCCATGATGAACAAAACCAACAGCATTGAAAAGCACATCAATTTTATCAATTGTTTTAACAAATTCTAAAATTTCATTATTTTGAGTTGAATCGAGTTTTTGTATTTTTATATTTGAATATTCCTGATTGAGATCTTTTAAGGTTTTTTCATTTATATCAGTTGCTATTACATCAGCTCCCTCATTAAGAAATGCAATTGCTGTTGCTTTTCCAATTCCTTGACCAGCTGCTGTTACTAAAATTTGTTTACCTTCTAGTCTATTTTTCATTGTTTCCTTTCTAATGTGAGTGTCTTGGTATTCCTTTTGTATTGGTTATATCTAAATAAATAGTTTCTGTTTCTAAACAACCACCTGTTTCTAATTGTCCAACCATTTTTCTTGAAATTTCCTGCCATGGGGTTTGATTTTCTAATATTGGTAATTTAATGTTTTTTTTTCTCTTTTTAATCTCTTCGTTTGTGACTAACAGGTCTATTCTACTATTATTAAGATCTATTTTAATTCTGTCACCAGTTTTTACTATCAATAAATCACCTCCAATTGCTGACTCAGGTGATACATTCAATATTGAAGGACTTTCAGATGTTCCGCTTTGTCTCCCATCACCCAAAGTTGGTAATGTGTTTATTCCTTTTTTTAGAAGCCTATCTGGTGGTTGCATATTCACAACTTCAGCAGAACCAGGATATCCAACAGGACCACAACCTCTGATAATTAGTATTGAATTTTCATCAATTTCTAAGTTTTTATCATTTATTCTTAAATGATAATCTTCAGGGCCTTCAAACACAACAGCTTTTACCTCAAAAATATTTAAATTATCTTTATTGGATAAATATCTTTCTCTAAATTCTGAACTAATGACTGAAGTTTTCATCACTGCTGAATTAAAAAAATTACTTTTCATTATTATAAATCCAGCTTTATGAGATAATGGATTTTCAAATGACTTAATCACATCTCTATCAACTTCAAATTTAATGCTTAAATTTTCTTCAATAGTTTTTCCAGTAACTGTTAGAGCTTTTATATTCAATTTATTATCTTTAATTAATTCTTTCATTATAGCGGGTATTCCGCCTGCTTTAAAAAAACCTTCCATAAGATGTTCACCAGCAGGTTGGCAGTTTGCTAATAAAGGAATATTATGACCTAATTTTTCCCATTGTTCTAAATTAAAATCTATACCCATATGCCTTGCAATAGCAGTTAAATGAGGTGGGCAATTACTTGAAGCACCAATAGCACTAGCTACATATACTGCATTTTCAAATGCTTCTTTTGTCATTATTTTTGATGGTGTTAAATTTTCAAAAACCATTTCAACAATTCGTTTTCCAGTTTTAAATGAAATATCAGTTCTTTCTTTATAAGGAGCAGGAATTATCGCTCCTCCAGGAAGTGACATTCCCAAAGCTTCTGCGATTGAATTCATTGAGGATGCTGTACCCATTGTATTACAATGACCTATACTAGGAGCAGAAGCTGCTGCCATATCCATAAATTCATCATAATCAATTTCTCCTTTTGCAAGTAGTTTTCGTGCCTCCCAAATTATAGTGCCAGAACCAGCTTTTTTTCCTTTATAATTTCCATCTAACATTGGTCCACCGGATAAAACTATCGATGGAATATTAACTGTTGCTGCAGCCATGAGTGCTGCTGGCGTCGTCTTATCACATCCGGTAGTCAAAATAACTCCATCTATTGGATATCCATATAAAACTTCAACTAAAGATAAATAAGAAAGATTTCGATCAAGTGCTGCTGTAGGTCTTTTACCAGTTTCTTGAATTGGATGAGTTGGAAATTCCATGGGAACCCCTCCTCCCTCTCTAATCCCATCTTTTATTGTTTTGCTTAATGATTGAAAATGTCTATTGCATGGAGAGAGATCGCTACCTGATTGGGCTATCCCAATAATGGGTTTACCTGATTGAAGATCTTCTCTTTTTAATCCATAATTTAAATATCGTTCCAAATATATAGCTGTGAGTCCAGGATCATCTGGGTTGTCAAACCACTCTTTGCTTCGAAGTTTAATCTTTTTCACAATTTAAATTTTAGGTTATTCCACCATCTACAACAAAACTTTGTTTTGTGCATCCAGAAGATTGATCTGAGGCTAAAAACATCACTAATTGAGCTACATCGTTTGGTTTTAACTGTCTTTTTAGGGCTTGGCTATCCAAGATAAGCTTTTTATATTTTGGTGTTAACCAATGTTTAATTTGCCGCTCTGTTGCAATTGATCCAGGCACAACTGAATTTGTTCGAATATTATATTTTCCGTATTCTTGAGCAAAAGACCTTGTTAACCCAACCACAGCTGATTTTGCTGTTTCATAAACAACTTTATCACCCTCGCCTAGCATCCAAGAAACTGAGCTTAAATTTACAATCGATCCTGCTTTCATCTTTTTCATAGATTTAACTACTGCTTTAGCTGCAAAAAAATAGTGCTTTAAGTTGATTGCCATTCTATTCTCCCAATATTTTTCATCAACCTGATCTGTAGTGTGTCTATCATCATTGGCTGCATTATTAATTAAAGCATGTATTGGACCTTTTTTTGCAATAATATTTTT
>CACLRF010000002.1 GCA_902609235.1 uncultured Pelagibacteraceae bacterium | reverse complement strand
TGAGTATAAAAAGAATTTTATCCTGCCATCCAATAAAATTTTTAGGGGGTGGTGAAGGGTTTGATCCAGTTAAAAAAGAAATAAAGGATAATAAGTAATGGAAACTCGAAATATAATTGCTGCTATAAGTTTATCAGCTGCAGTAATTATATTATATTCACTATTTTTTGCACCCCCTCCAGTTACAAAAGAAAATTTAGCAGAAAAAAATAAAACTGAACAAAATTCAGATTCACCTAGTTTAGATCAAAAGGAAAATATAACTGAAATTTCAAGAGAAGATGCTTTAAAAGAAAGTGAAAGAATTCAATTTGAGAACCAAAGTATTGTTGGATCTATTTCATTAAAGGGTGCTTCAATAGACGATCTAACATTTAAAGAATATAATGTAAGTTTAGAAAGCGACGAAAAAGTAAAATTTCTAGCGCCACGAAGTTCTAAAGAAGGTTATATAATAGAAAGTGGTTTTATAACTAATGATAAAAATATTGATATCCCAAATGCAGATTCAATTTGGTCAGTAAAAGGAAATAATAAATTAACAGATCAATATCCTGTAAAACTAAGTTGGACAAATGATCAAGGAATAACTTTTGAAAAAGAAATTGCTTTAGATGATAAGTTTTTATTCACTATTAAACAAAGAGTTATAAATTCTACTGATAAAAACTACGACTTCTATTCATATGGACAAATTATAAGAAATCAAATCCCAGAAGGTTTAACTGATTTTTATATTCTTCATGAGGGTCCAATAGCTACATTAGATGAAGAATTAATTGAAGAAGATTATGACGATATTGAAGAGAAAAAATTTTCAAGAACTGCCCAAAAAGGATGGTTAGGTCTCGGAGATAAATATTACATATCAACTCTAATTCCACCAAGAGATAAGGAATTTAAAACTACGATGGATTACAAAAACAAGTACAGAATAAACTTTGTTACAACAGAACCATTAGAGTTAAATGGGAACTCTTCTATAGAAGAAAACTTGCAAGTAATAGTAGCTGCAAAAAGAGTTGACGTAATTGATGGGTACGCAGAAACATTAAAAATTGATAAATTTGATCTTACAATTGATTGGGGGTTCTTATACTTTCTAACACGTCCTCTATTCACTGCTTTAGAGTATTTCTTTAAAATATTTGGTAATTATGGATTGGCAATTATTGCTGTTACTGTTTGTATTCGTGTAGCATTTTTTCCACTTGCTAACTTTTCTTTCAGAAGTATGGCTAAAATGAAAGCTCTACAGCCTGAGATGGCAAGACTTAAGGAAGTACACAAAGACGACAAAATGAAACTTCAACAAGCAATGATGGCTCTTTACAAAAAGGAAAAAGTAAATCCTATGTCTGGATGTTTGCCAATTCTAATTCAAATACCTGTATTTTTTGCTTTGTATAAAGTTTTATTTGTAACTATAGAAATGCGTCACATGCCATTTTATGGTTGGATCCAAGATTTAAGTGCCAAGGATCCTACTTCCATATTTAATTTATTTGGGTTATTTCCATATGACGTACCTTCTTTCCTTGTAATTGGAGCGTGGCCGGTTGCCATGGGGGTATCAATGTGGGTGCAACAAAAATTAAATCCAGCTCCAACAGATCCAATACAAGCAAAAATATTTATGTTCTTCCCTTTATTTTTAACAGTAATTCTTGCACCATTCCCAAGTGGATTAGTAATTTATTGGACTGTTAATAATATTTTAACAATGGCTCAGCAGGTAGTCATAATGAAACGTACAACAGTTAAAACTGTAACCTAATAATTTAAAAATAATAGAAATGGACCTTGAGAAGATACTACCTAAAGATGGGCCTCCAATTAATGAAGTAACTAAATATATTGAAAAATACAAAAATGATTTAATAGTAATTAAATACGGTGGAAATGTTTTAATTGATAGAAACGTATTTAATAATTTTATAACTGATCTTAATATTTTAAATAAATTGGGCCTTGCAACTGTGGTAATTCACGGTGGTGGACCTAGAATTAAAAGAGAATTAGAAAAATCAAATATTCAATCAAAATTTATAAGAGGACTTAGAGTAACAGATGAACATATAATTAATATTGTTGAGTCTGTTTTGATTGATTTTAATAATGACATTGTTAGTTCCTTAAAAGAAAAAGGAACAAAAGCAATCTCTATACATACAAAAAATAATAATATTATAAAAACTATACCAGAAGCAGAAGAGCTAGGATTTGTAGGGATACCAAATGAAATTAATAATAAACAAATATTAAATATAATTAATCAAAAAAAAATTCCTATAATTTCACCATTAGGATTAGGTAAAGAAAACCAAACATATAATATTAATGGAGATACAGCTGCGATGGCTATAGCTAAATCTTTAAAATCAAGAAGGCTTTTATTGATGACGAATGTGGATGGTGTTCTAGATAAAAATAAAAAATTAATAGAAGAGATTTCTTCATCTGAAGTTCTGAAAATGATCAAAGATGAAACTATTATTGGTGGGATGATACCTAAGATTGAGGCTTGTATTTCAGCTGTAAATAACGGTGTAACTGCAGTAGGAATTATTAATGGCACAAGACCACACTCAGTTTTATGGGAAATATTCTCTGACAAGGGCTCTGGGACCCTAATAAGACAATGAAAGAATTAAAAAATATCAAAAACATATTATTTGATTGTGATGGGGTACTCTACAGTGATCTTGAAGGAGTATTTGGTCAAGTAAGTAAAAAAATGACTCAATATATTTCAAATAAATTAAATGTAGATTTAAAAGAAGCAAAAAAATTACAAACAAATTATTTTCATAAATATAACACTAGTCTTAATGGTTTAATGATACATCACGATATACCTCCAAGAGAATTTTTAGACTACGTTCATGATATTAATTTAGATTTTTTAGAAAAAGATACTGCTTTGAGGAATGAGTTAGAAAATATTAATCTAAACAAATTTGTGTTTACAAATGGTAGCAAGGAACATGTTAAAAATATCACTACCCAATTAGGAATTGAAGATCAATTTGACGGTATATTTGATATTGTAGATGCTGAATACAGTCCAAAACCTGAGGCAAAAGCTTTTGATCTTATGATCAAAAAATTTCAAATAGATCCAAGTGAAACCCTTTATATTGAAGATATTGCAAAAAACTTATCTATTGGAAAAGAAAGAGGAGCAAAAACAGTTTGGTTAATCAATGATGAATACTGGGGCAAAAAAGAGTCTGAAAAAGAATACATTGATTACAAAATAGAAAATCTTTCTTTATTTTTAAAAGAAATAAGGTTATTAAAAAACTCAAAAAAATTATGAGTATTGAAAAAATTATAAATGAAGCTTGGGAAAATAAAGACCAAGTAGGCCAAAATTCAGATAAATCTTTAAATGATGCAGTTAATCAAATTATTGATGATTTAGACAGCGGAAAAGCAAGAGTAGCTGAAAAGATAAACGGCGAATGGGTTACTCATCAGCATCTAAAAAAAGCCATCATGTTAAGTTTTAGAATGTATCCAATGGAAAATTTAAATGGTCCATATAGTAGCTGGTATGACAAAGCTCATTTACTTAAAGGAAAAACAGCTGGATGGACAAAAGAAGATCATGAAAAAGCTGGTTTTAGAATGGTACCTAATTCACCAGTAAGAAAAGGATCATTTGTTGGAAAAAATGCAGTTTTAATGCCATGTTATGTAAATATTGGTGCATACATTGATGAAGGAACAATGATGGATACATTTAGTCGTGCAGGAAGTTGTTGTCAGATTGGAAAAAATTGTCATATTTCAGCTGGTACTGGCGTTGGAGGTGTATTAGAACCTGCTCAAGCATTACCAACAATTATTGAGGATAATGTTTTCTTAGGTGCAATGTCCGAAGTAGTTGAAGGTGTAATAGTTGGAGAAGGCTCTGTTCTAAGTATGGGAATGTATATTGGACAATCAACAAAAATTGTTAATAGAAAAACTGGTGAAATAACTTATGGAAAGATTCCACCTTATTCAGTGGTAGTTCCAGGATCCTTGCCAGATAAAAAAAATCCACAAGCACCATCTTTATATTGTGCAGTAATAATTAAACAAGTTGATGAAAAAACGAGATCAAAAACATCAGTTAACGATCTTTTAAGAGAATAAAAATGCAAAAAATAAATGAACTTCAATTAGCTAAAGAGCTAATTAGATTTCCATCTGTTACAAAAACTGATGCTGGTGTAATTAAATTTTTAGAAAAAAAATTAAAAAAAATCGGCTTTAAAACTAAAATACTCGAATTCAAAGATAAAAATAGTTATCCTGTAAAAAATCTTTATGCAAGACTTGGTACCGCAAGTCCAAATTTTTGTTATGCAGGTCATTTAGATGTGGTACCACCTGGTAATTTAAATGATTGGACTGTTAATCCTTTTAAACCAGCTGTAAAGAAAGGATACTTAATTGGCAGAGGCGCAAATGATATGAAAAGCTCAATAGCTGCATTTGTTACTGCGGTAAGCAATTTTTCTAAAGAAAATAAAAATTTTGGTGGGTCTATTAGTTTTCTAGTTACTGGAGACGAAGAAGGAATTGCAATTAATGGAACAAAAAAAGTTGTTGAGTATTTGAGAAAAAGAAAAGAAAAAATAGATTTTTGCTTGGTAGGAGAGCCTACAAATCCACATAAATTAGGAGAAATGATTAAAATTGGTCGTAGAGGTAGTATGACTGGAAAATTATCTGTCATTGGTATTCAAGGTCATGTAGCTTACCCAAATAGAGCTAACAATCCGTCAACAGCTTTAGTCCAAATTCTAAAAGAGTTAAAAGAAATTAAATTTGATAAAGGAACAAAAGATTTTCAACCTACAAATTTAGAAATAACAAAAATTAGCATTGATAATCCAGCTGATAATATAATTCCAGGATTAGCTAGTGCATCCTTTAATATTAGATTTAATAGCAAACACACATCTTACAAATTAAAGAATAAAATAAATAAAATAATTAAAAAAATTTGTAACAAAAATAAATCAAAATATAAAATCGAATATATTGTTTCTGGTGAGGCTTTTTTAACTAAGCCTAACAAAACTACATTTATGATACAAAATACAATTAAGAGAATTACTAGAATTAAACCTAAATTATCTACAACTGGTGGTACATCGGACGCTAGATTCATAAGAAAAATAGCTCCATGTTTAGAATTTGGATTAGTGGGAAAAACTATGCATAAGGTAGGAGAATGTGTGTCCCTATCTGATTTAAAAAAATTAACTTTAATTTATAGCAAAATCCTAGACAACTATTTTAAGTGAAAACTGGTTTAATTACATCAGATACATCTCAAAATCATGATACAGGTCCTGGGCATCCAGAACAAATAGCAAGAGTATCTGTCATAATAGAAAATTTTAAAAAACAAAATAATAAAAATCTTATATGGAAGAAACCATCTAAAGTTTCAGATGATATTCTCTTAACTACACATGAAAAGAATTATTTAAATTTAGTAAAAAGTTCTTTCCCAAAAAAAGGTTTTACCTCACTTGATGGTGATACAATTATTTCACCTGGAAGCAAAGACGCAATCTTCGATGCAGTTGGATCAATTATTGCTGCAATTGATGGGGTGGAAAAAAAAGAGTTTAGAAATGCATTCTGTAGTGTTCGACCTCCAGGACATCATAGCTCACAAAATAAGGCTGCTGGTTTTTGCATTTTAAATTCAGTGAGTATTGGTGCAAATTATTTGTTGAAAAAATATAAATACAAGAAAGTTGCAATAATAGATTTTGATGTGCATCATGGTAATGGAACACAGGATATTTTTTATGAAAATGAAAATGTTCTTTTTATATCAACTCATCAATATCCCTACTACCCAGGAACTGGCTCAGAACAAGAAAAAGGAAAATTTAACAATATCTTTAATATACCTTTGCCAGCTGGCATAAGTTCAGAAGAATATTTAAACGTATTTGACCGTGTATTAAAAAAATTAGAAGAGTTTAGACCAGAGTTTATATTGATTAGCGCTGGTTTTGACGCCCATGAAGATGACCCACTTGCTCAATTCAATTTAAAAACAGAGGATTATTTTACTATTACTAAAAGAGTATTAGAGACTTCTAAAAAGTTTTGTAATGGAAAAGTTGTTTCAATTTTAGAGGGCGGTTATGACCTAAATGCACTTCGAGACAGCACTAAAAGACATGTTGATGCTCTTTTAGAATTTAATTGATAATTCTTTAGAAAACTCTAAATAAAAAACTTCATGAAGTTATATAAAATAAAAAAATCTGGCATCGATAATAAAGGAAGAGGACTTTATGCAACTCGTGACATTAAAGAGGGAACCAAAATAATTGACTATGTCGGAAAACTTATAACAAAAAAACAAACACAAGATTCTGATAAGTACGATAATAGTAAACCAATATATTTATTCACAATAAATAAAAGATACGATCTAGATGGAGATTTTCCATGGAATACTGCAGGTTTAATTAATCATTCTTGTGATAATAATTGTGATTACGATGGTAAGGGATTGAAAATTTGGGTCAAAGCAATCAGAGAAATTAAAAAAGGTGAGGAGTTTACATGTGATTATGGATTTGGTTATGATGAAAACTACAAACAATTTCCTTGTAAATGTAAATCAAAAAACTGTTGTGGTTATATTGTAAGAGCTGAGTCTAGATGGCGAATAAATAAAAAGTTTGCTATGAACAATAAAAATAAATTAATAAAGAACTCTAAATAAAAATAAACCACTTTGTGGTGCTGGAGGAGCACACAATGTTCTTTTTTTTGACTTAAATCTCTTTTCAAAATTTTTTAAGTCCCATTTATTTTCTCCCAAGTATTTTAAACAACCAACCATAGATCTAACTTGATGTTGTAAAAAAGATTGAGAACTAAATTGAAATTCAATTTTATTTTTTGATGATTTAATTTTAATTGATTTTATAGTTTTAATTGGACTTTTTGCATTACAGCTTGAAGATCTAAAAGTTGAATAGTCATGGGTTCCTAATAATTTTTCTGCACCCTTTTTCATTAATTCTAAATTGAGAGGTCTTCGAACATGCCAAGCTCTATTTTTTTCAATTATCGGTTGGGTTATTTGATTAAAAATAAAATATTTATAAATTCTCTGTTTTGCTGAAAATCTTGCATGAAATTTATTGTTTCTTTTTTTAATATTTTTGATTGCAATGTCTTTTAAATTTAAAAAATGATTTATAGATTTCAAAAACTTAATTGTATCAGTAATTTTATTTTTACAATCAAAGTGTGCAGATTGCTCAAATGCATGAACTCCAGCATCAGTTCTTCCTTGACCATGTAAAATAATCTTTTCTTTTAATAACTTTGATAATTTTTCTTGAATTAATCCTTGAATTGTTGGACCTTTTTTTTGAATTTGCCATCCTCTAAAATTTGTTCCTGCATACTCAATAAGTATTTGATATCTATTCATTATAAAAATGAACCCTTTTTAATTTGTGTTCCTAAAGCAAATTCTCCAATACTTTGGGGCTTTTTTCCTTGTCTTTGTATTTCTTTAATTTTTATTGATTTTTTATCTCCACATGAAATTTCTAAATGGTCAGATAAAACCTCACCTGGTTTTCCTTGTGCTTGTCCAATTTCTGCTTTTAATATTTTATATCTCTCACCGTTAAACATGAAATAAGCTCCTGGAACTAAATAAAGTCCATTAATTTTACCAATTATAATTTTAGCATCCTCTTTCCAATTAATTTGCCCCTCTAATTTTTGAATTTTTGGTGCGTATGTCGCTGATGAGTGATCTTGTTCTATAAAGTTTGCTTTATCCTCATATATGTCATCGATATTATCTAAAATTTTCTCTGCAGCCAAACTTGATAGCTTTTCATTAATATCCTCAGAATTTAAATTATTTTCTATATTAATTTTATAAACATTACATACCGGTCCTGTATCTAGTTCTTCTCCTATTTTCATAATACTGATTCCTGTCTCTTTATCTAAATTCATAATTGATCTTTGAATAGGAGCAGCACCTCTCCACTTTGGAAGAATGGATGCATGTATATTAATAAATCCTTTTTTAGTTAAATTTAAATATGACTTTGGTATAATTTGACCATAAGCAACAACTATTGCCAAATCTGCTTCTAAAGATTTAAAATATTCTAATTCCTCTAAATTTTCTTTTAATGTATTTGGTGTTCTAAATTCTATGTTTAAAGTTTCTGAAATTAATTGAATTGGTGACTTGTTAATACTTTGACCTCTTTTAGATTTTTGAGGTGGTTGTGTATAAACACAAGAAATAGGATATCCATTTTGATAAAGCGATTTTAAAATTGGAACAGCAAACATGGGAGTACCCATAAAAACTATTTTTTTTAGCATTGATTAAGCCTCTGCGGAGGTGGATTTTAATTTTGATAATTTTTTAATTATCATTGATCTTTTTAATTTTGAAAGATAATCAATAAATAATATCCCCTCTAAATGATCCATTTCATGTTGAATACATGTTGCAAGAAGACCATCTGCCTTTAACAATTTCTTCTCTCCATCATAATCAAGATATTCTACTTCACACTTACTAGGTCTATCGATTTCTGCAAACTGATTTGGCACAGAAAGACATCCTTCCTCATAAGTTGCTTTTTCTAGGTCTTTATTTTTGATAACTGGATTTACGAAATATCTTGGCTCTTTTTTATTCTCATCTTTACTTATATCCATTACAATAATTCTCTTAGGTACACCAACTTGTATCGCCGCAAGACCAATTCCATTTGCGTCATACATTGTCTCAAGCATATCATCCATCAATTTTTGTTCTTCTTTTCCAACGCCATTAACTGGTTTAGAAATTTGTCTAAGCAATTTATTAGGTTCTGTTATTATAGTTCTGATAGCCATAACTTGATTTTATTATAATTTTTATACTTTTAAAGGAAGAACTTTTAGCAATAGTTTATTTCTAATTAAATCAACATTTAATTGATTTAAAGTATTGATAATAAAATAAACTGTATCTTCATCAATATTTTCAATTTTGTCAGGCCCAATTACCTCAATTATTCTCAACAATGCAGCACCAATCTCATTATTATCTATCATTGTTTGAATATCGGCAGGCATTTCTGATTGCTTTACCTCATAAAGACCATCATATTTTTTTGAAATTTTAACTCCATCAGATTTAAGTGCCTCTAGAAAAATTATATCTTTTTTTGATAAAAGGTATTTTTTATCTTTTTTAATTTTTTTTAAATATTTATCTAGATCCTCTTCAATTTTAGATTTTGCATAATCCCCATTAAAATAATTTATAAGTTTTGATTGATGTAAAATTTTACTATTATATTTAATCTTTTTATCTGCCGTCTCTTTCTTATTTAGATTACTATTATAAAATGTTGTAAAATTTGATGGCACATCCTCAACATTAATTTCACTTAAAAATTTTTTTAACTCTAAATCAAAGGCGTCACCAATATCATCAGATATAAATAGATCCTTCAATATCTTAATAAATTCTAACTTAATTTTTGGTTCCTCTGTTAAAAGAGTTCTTTGATATAAAAGAGCGCGTCCCTCAATTGAAGATAGAGATTTATATACCTCTTTTGCGTTTAAAAATTGATTTATATTAAATTGGAATTTTTTATAAAATTCGAATAACTCCTCCTCAGAATAATTTTTCTCATTAACAGCTTTTTCTATTGTAGAAATTTTTTCTACATCAGTAATTTCTATATCTTGAATTTTAAAAAGTAAATTAGCAGCTGAAAGATATTTCCAAATTATTTTAGGCGTAACTTCACTTGGTTCATAAGAAAACTCAGGGTTAGTTCTATGAGCTAAATGAAAATCTAAAATTGATTTTATTGATATCTCTTTATCTGCTTCATCAATATATCCAAATAGGTAATTTATTTTGTTTTCATAATAATTATTTTCGAAACCCAACTCTTTTTTTAAATCTAAAATCAGTTGCGCCTCTTCATTTTTTCCATAATTGATTAAACAATATAGATTAAATTTAGATAGATATTCATCTTGGATAGGTTCTGAATTTTTAGAAAAAAACTCACAAGATTTTTTTACATTTGATTCTGATAAATAACTATCAACTAAATATCTTGCTAAATTTGGATGCAAATTAATTATTTGATTTTTAATTAAATATTCCTCTATTAATTCTAAGTTTGCATCTTTAATTAGCCAATCAGATTTAAAGCTCATAAATTCTTGCTCTGTAATATTTTGAGTTGGGTAATAAGCATTAGTTAATAAAGATATGTGCATTATGTCAGATGCATCTTCCGAAAGATTAAACTTATTAATATTCTGAAATAAATTTTTCAATTTAGTTCCATCGGAATTCGACCACATATCCATACTGAGGCCGTATTCACTTGGATCGTACAACCCAACAATTTTAATTTCGTTTGAAGAAAATTCTTTATCAAGTTTAATTGTATCCGTTTGTTTATCTTTTTGTAGTTCGTAAACACTATTCTGAGTGGTGTTTACAGTGTTTTCACTTGAAATATTTGTTTCTGAAATAACTTGATTATCCTTTTTTTCTATATTCCAAATATCAATTGGTTTTTCTTCAGCAAGCACAGTGATAAAAAAAATAAGACAAACTAATAGCGTTGAAAAAAATTTCTTATTTAACGATTTTAAAATTTTCATTTGGAATAATTTTTTCAATTTCTTTTTTAGGTGCAGGAAAATCAATTGTACTTAGAAAAAAAATAATACCTAATATAACCCCCAATCCGATTATAGATTTAATCATAAGTCCAATGATACTTACTTTGCCTGAACTTGTGTTTTTAGTGAATTGCATATACTTTTAGTTAATTTCAAATTAAGACATATTTATGTTTTTTCAATAAAGAAACTTATGAAATCAAAAGAAAATCTTGTTTTTTTAGGGATGATGGGTTCAGGTAAGAGCTCTATTGGGTCCTTAGCAGCTAAGAAACTAAAATTAAATTTTGTAGATATCGATAAAGAAATTGAAAAGAATTTAAATATGACAATAAAAAAAATCTTTGAAGTTAAGGGTGAGGATTATTTTAGAAAAATTGAGGAACAAATAACTTTAAAAAAACTTGAATTAAACTCTACTGTGATTTCACTTGGTGGAGGAGCTTTTACAAATAATAATATAAGGAAAGAAATTTTAAAAAATCATTTATCTTTTTGGCTAAATTGGAATGATAAAACATTGTTAAATAGAATTAAAAACAGTAAAAAAAGACCATTAGCAATTAATGCAACAGATACTGAGTTAATTGATTTAATTAAGAAACGATCTAGCATCTATTCTAAAGCTTTATATGAGATAAAGTGTGATAATCTTACTAAAAGTGAAATAGTAAATAAAATTGTAGAAATTTATGAAACAAACTAGATTAAATATAGTAACTAAAACTGAAAAATATCCAATAATTATTGGATCAAATTTAACCTCAAGGATATCAAAAATTTTTAAATCAAATTCAATTAATTTTAATAAATGTTTAATTGTTGTTGATAAAAATGTTCCAAAAAAATTTGTCACAAATATTAAAAGGTCTTTAAAAAATAAAAGTATTTTTGTGTTATTTTTTAATGCTAGTGAAAAAAATAAAAATATTAATAGCATTAATAAAATTTTAGAAGTTTTGTTAAATAAAAACTTTTCAAGAAATGACGTTTTAATTTCTATAGGAGGAGGAATTACAGGCGATGTAAGTGGTTTTGCAGCTAGTCTTTTCAAAAGGGGCCTAAAGTTTGCAAATATTCCAACAACTCTTTTAGCTCAAGTTGATTCATCAATAGGTGGAAAAACTGGAGTTAATTCTAATTATGGTAAAAATTTAATAGGAAGTTTTTATCAACCATCATTGGTTCTCTCAGATATTCAATTTCTTAAATCTTTGTCAAAAAGAGAGATAATTTGTGGATATGGAGAAATATTGAAGCACTCATTAATTGATAATAAAAAATTTTTTAATTTTCTAAATAAAAATCTTAAAAAAATTTTAAATCTTTCATCTCCATTTATTGAAAAAGCAATTTATGAAAGTTGTAAAATTAAAAAAAAAGTAGTTGAAAGAGACGAAAAAGAAATAGCATTAAGAAAAGTATTAAATTTTGGTCATACATTTGCCCATGCCTATGAGGCAGGCTTAGGATACAGCTATAAACTGAATCATGGTGAAGCAGTTATACTTGGAATGAAAACGGCACTTAGTTTTAGTTTTCAGGAAAATATGCTTAGTAAAAATGAATATAATTTAATTATAAATCATATTGATAATTCTGGTCTACCTTCTTCTATAAAAAAATATTTTTCTATCAAAGATTTAAATAGGATTTTATCTTTTATGATCAAAGATAAAAAAAATAACTCAGAAAAAATTAATTTAGTTTTGTTAAAAAAAATTGGTAAACCAATTTTCGAAAAACAATACTCGAAAAAAAAGATAAATTTATTTTTAAGAAAATTTTTAATTAATTAAAATTTGGATTGAGTGAATAAATTCTTTTAATTCTTGATCTAAAATCTTGTAAATTTTTTTATTACTTTCAATTTTATTCATTTTTTTTAGTTCTTTAGAAACGATAATTAATTTTAAATGATATTTTCCTTCTTGATTTCCTTTGTGATTTTTATGAAGAAAAGATTTATCTTCAATATTTATACTTTCAATATTTATTTGATTTAATAATTTATTTTTTACAATTGTAATTAACTCATTTATATCCATATATGTTATTATATATCATGAAAAATATTTGTGACTGGAATAATTGTAATGAAATAGGTGAATATAAAGCACCAGTTGAAAAAGATAATAGTAGAAAATTTAGAATGCTTTGCCTTGAACATGTAAAAGAATTTAATAAAAATTGGAATTATTTTTCAGGAATGAATGATGACCAAGTAATGGATTTTTTAAAATCTGATATGACTTGGCACAAACCCACACAAAGCTTTAGCTCCTCAGATAATTTTTTCAAAGTGCTATGGAACACAACTTTGAGAGATGAGTTCGATAAAGAAAAAATAAATGGAGATTATAATCATATGCGTCAATTTAAATTTGATCATAAAGATATAAAAGCTTTTGGAATATTGGGGGTTTCTGTAGGTTTAAAGTGGAAGAAAATACAAGATAAATTCAAATTACTTGTGAAAAAATTTCACCCTGATATGAATTCTGGAAATAAAAAATATGAGGAAAAACTTAAACTTATAACACTAGCTTACACTCAATTAAAAAATACTTATAGAGAAAAAATTGACACCAAATCTCAATACAGAACCAGATATTAAAATTTCATTAAAACAAACTTTTGGAATTGATTCAGAAATGGAAGTAGACGCATTTTCAAAAAAGAATGAATATGTTCCTGAAATTGATAAAAACTATAAGTTCGATAGAGACACTACTTTAGCTATCATTTCAGGATTTGCATTTAATAAAAGAGTTTTAGTTCAAGGATATCATGGTACTGGAAAATCTACTCACATTGAGCAAATTGCTGCAAGATTAAATTGGCCTTGTATCCGTGTAAATTTAGATAGTCATGTAAGTAGAATTGATTTAATTGGAAAAGATGCGATCGTTCTTAAAGATGGTAAACAAGTAACTCAATTTAATGAGGGAATTTTACCATGGTCTATTCAAAATCCAGTTGCACTTGTTTTTGATGAATATGATGCTGGCAGACCTGATGTAATGTTTGTAATTCAAAGAGTTTTAGAAGCTGAGGGAAATTTTACATTACTAGATAAAAACAAAGTAATTAAACAAAATAAATTTTTTAGATTATTTGCTACTTCAAATACTGTTGGACTCGGTGATACAACAGGTCTTTATCATGGTACGCAGCAAATTAACCAAGGTCAGATGGATAGATGGAATATTGTTACAACATTAAACTATCTTAGTTTAGATAGAGAAATGGACATTGTTTTGTCTAAAAATAAAAACTTAAATAACGCAAAGGGAAAAGAGAAGGTTGCTAATATGATAAAAGTGGCATCTTTAACGCGTAAAGGATTTATTGTAGGAGATATTTCAACAGTGATGAGCCCAAGAACAGTGTTACATTGGGCAGAAAATGCAGAGATATTTAAAGACACTGGTTACGCTTTTAGGGTAACTTTTCTTAATAAATGTGATGATATTGAAAAAAATACTATCGCAGAATATTATCAAAGATGTTTTGGTGAAGAGTTACCAGAATCTTTGATTAATATTCAAATCTAATGAGCACTAAAGAAAATAATTTAAAAGAAAAATTCAAAATTGCTTTAACTTCTACTGCAAAAGTAATTGCAGATGATTTTGATATAAAAAAAACTAATACTGAAGAAAAAAAAATAAAAGAATTTAATTTTCTAGAGATTGATAATTTAACTAGTCCAGCTGACTTTATAAGATTGCGTGCAGAAACAGATTCCTCTGCTTTGAAAAAAAAATTTTGTAATGAAACAATTTACAAAAAAAACCTTCCTTCAAATACATCGTCTAGATCTCTTTATAATATAGCTGAAAAAATACGTTATGAGACTCTAGGAGGAAAAATGCTGAAAGGAATTGAAAAAAATTTTCAAGAAAACTATCATCAAATAATAAATCGTAAAAGAAAAGATCAACTAAAAACTAAAGAGGATGTATCTGTTTCAGAGGCATTCGAGCTATATATGCTTAAGAATTTTCATAAAATTAAGCTAAATCCTCTAACAACAAAAATGCTTAATTTTTGGGAAAAAGATTTTGAGGAAGCTATAGAAAAACATAAAGAATTTTTGCTTAAAAACCTTGAAGATCAAAATATTTATAGTTTAAAGTTTTCAGAGATATTAGAAGAAATGGATATTTTTCAAAGTGAAGATGAGGATGAAAGAAAAGAAGAAAATCAAGATCAAGGACAAGACAATCCATCAAATGAAGATGAAAATAATGACAAAGAAGATAATAAAGATGAAAAAGATGAAAATGTATCAGAAGCTTCACTAGATGCTGATTATAGTGTTGATGAATTTAACTTTGACGAACAGTTGTCGGACACAGAGTCAGATGAACAAAGCTCTGAGCAAGTAGCTCAAAAAAAAATAGATAATATCAATTTAGATTATAAAATATTTACAACTCAATTTGATGAAGTTGTTAAAGCTGAAAATCTAGAAAATGCAGATGAAGCAACAAAACTAAGAAGAAATTTAGATCAACAATTAATAGGCTTTCAAGATATTATAACAAAACTTGCTAATAAACTTCAAAGACAATTGCTTGCAAAACAAAATAGAGCATGGGAATTTGATTTAGAGGAGGGATTATTAGACAGTTCAAAACTTCCAAGAATTATTATGGATCCATATAATTCTTTGTCATTCAAAAAAGAAAAAGATTTAGATTTTAAAGATACAGTAGTAACTCTACTAATAGACAATTCTGGATCTATGAGAGGAAGACCTATCACCATTGCAGCTATTTGTGCAGATATTTTATCGAGAACGCTAGAAAGGTGCTCTGTTAAAGTTGAAATTTTAGGTTTCACAACTAAAAATTGGAAGGGTGGACAGAGTAGAGAATTTTGGACCAAAAATTCTAAACCTAAAACACCAGGAAGATTGAACGACCTAAGACATATAATTTACAAAGGAGCAGATACCCATTGGAGACAGGCAAAAAATAATTTAGGACTAATGCTTAAAGAAGGATTACTCAAAGAAAACATTGATGGAGAAGCAATATCATGGGCGTACAATAGAATTAAAAAAAGAAAAGAGGAACGAAAAATTCTGATGGTGATTTCTGATGGAGCGCCCGTAGATGACTCAACTCTTTCTGTAAATTCAGGTGATTTTTTGGAAAAACATTTAAAAAGGATTGTGAAGTTTATTGAAAATAAATCGGATATTGAAGTTTTGGCTATAGGAATTGGTCACGATGTTTCAAGGTATTATAATAAGGCTATTAAAATTACAGACGTAAATGAATTAGGAGATGTTATGATATCTCAATTAAGCTCATTATTTGAAACAAAGAACAAATACCACTAAATATTAAATAATTCTTTATTTTTCCATCTAATAACAACTTCAGCTCCACTGCGTGTTTTAGAATTTCTACAATTTACTGATGCAAAATTTTTCTCTAATAAAGTTTTTCCAATGAACAACCCTAGTCCTAAACCCTCTTTAGACTTATCTTTTGAAGAATTTGATTTTAAATATGGTTCTCCAATTTTAGATATAATATCTCGTGGATAACCATTACCATCATCTTCTACTGTAATTTCTGTAAATTCACTGTCGCTTTTTAAATTTATAAAAATAGAATTTTTGGCAAATTTGTTTGCGTTTCCTATAAAGTTTCTTAATCCATAGACTATTTCAATAGATTTACTTATTTTTTTTGAATTCGAATCTTGATCAAAATTATAGATAAATTCCTTTTTACTTATTTCCTTAAATGAAGAGATAATTTCATACAAATAATCTCGAATATTAATATCTTTATCAATAAATTCATCCTCTTCCACAGGATTTAAAGTCAATCTCTTTAAAATGTCATTACATCGCTCGACTTGGCTATTCAATAACTCTATATCTTTTTCGAAATCTTTTTGCCCCTTAAGTTGTTTCATTAAATCATGTGCAATTATTGTTATTGTGGAAAGCGGTGTACCTAAAGAATGTGCCGCTGCAGCAGCCTGACCTCCTAAAGATAAAAGCTCGTGTTCTTTGGCCATCACTTCTTCCATTTTTCCTAATGCCTCTTTTCTCAATCTAGATTGGGTTCCAAATGTCATTGCAAAATAATTTAGAAAGACTAAAGCAATAATTAAAGATATTGGAATAGAGTAATAAAAATAATGATTATTATGAAAATCACTATTTAAATTAATTGGCAAATCCTGATAACTAAAAGTCAAAAATATAATTATAATTACTGTCAAGATTACTAACAAAGTATTAGTTCTTAAGCTTAAATTTGATGAAGAAAAAACACTTGGTATTAATATAAAAATTATAAAAGGATTAGTTATTCCCCCAGACAAATAAAGAAGAATGCCTAATTGCAAAATATCTATGAATAGGAAGATAAAAGCAGATCTATCTGATAATTGTGTTTTTTTATAAATAAAAATTAAATATAAATTACTTAATATTCCTAAAAATATAACTAAATTTGAGGTAATAAAATCATAACTAGGATTTAGAAATAAATATACAAAATTTACTGCAATTAATTGTCCAATAATTCCGATCCATCTAAGAGTTATATACGTTGATTTTTTAAAAGAATGATATTTTGAAGTTTCAAAGAACTTCATTTTTAAATATCAAGATTTCTAACATTTATAGCATTAGAAACTATAAAATCTTTTCTTAATGCTACATCATTACCCATCAAAGTATGAATTAAACTTTGATCTTTTTTTAAATCTTTTGAATATTGTACTTGCAGTAAATTTCTCGTTTCTGGGTCTAATGTAGTACTCCATAATTCTTCGGGGTTCATTTCTCCAAGACCTTTGAACCTTTGGATATTCATTTTTGATTTTTCTTCGTCAATTTTTTTCAAATAATCTTTAGATCCCTTTTTAATTTTTTTTAACTCCTTATTATTATTTATGATGTAATCTTCTAACTCCTTTTCATCTTTTATATAAATTCCTTTTGATCCTTTGTTAATTTTAAATAATGGCGGTTGTGCTAAATAAACATGACCATTTTCAATTAATTTATTAAATGGTTTGTTATTAAAAAAAGTCAATAGAAGAGCTCTTATATGAGAACCATCTACATCGGCATCTGTCATAATTATTATTTTTCCATATCTTAAATCCTTTAAATCAATTTCTTGAGCTTTAGGGTCCAGGCCTAGAGCATTTATCAAGGTAACGATCTCATTAGACGAAATCATTTTAGACAAAGCCTTTGTTCTTTGATCTGAACCATTGCCATTACCATTTTTCTTAATATTAAAATCTTCTACATAAGTATTAAGTATTTTCCCTCTAAGTGGTAAAACTGCTTGATTGGCCCTATTTCTTCCTTGTTTTGCGGAGCCACCTGCTGAGTCTCCCTCGACAATAAATAATTCTGTCCCCTCTTGTTTGCCAACTTGACAGTCCGCTAATTTTCCAGGAAGACCACTTAACTCAAGAGCTCCTTTTCTTCTAACATTTTCTCTTGCTTTTCTAGCAACATCCCTAGCCATTGCAGCTTGAATAACTTTAGCTAAAATAATTTTTGCAATAGACGGATTTTGATCAAACCAAGTTGATAATTTTTCATTTACTAATGTTTCTACAATCATTCTAACTTCTGATGAAACTAGCTTATCTTTTGTCTGGGATGAAAATTTTGGATCAGGAATTTTAGTTGAAAGTACACAAGTTAGGCCTTCCTTGATATCATCACCTGAGATTGCTAGTTTATTTTTCTTTAGTAAATTATTTTCATTGGCATATTTATTAATTACCCTAGTTAACGCGCTTCTAAATCCTAACAGGTGGGTCCCACCGTCTTTTTGATAAATATTATTAGTATATGGAAATATTTCCTCTGTATATCCTGCATTCCATTTTAATGAACATTCTAACTCAATATTATTTTTTTTTCCTTCAATATATATTGGTTTTCTAAACAAATCATTTCCATTTTTATTTTGAAGTTTTTCTCTTTTTTCATCTAAAAAATCTACAAATTCTAGAACCCCACCATCAAATTTAAACTCTGATGTTTTCTCTTTTTTTTGACTTGCATCAGTAAATATTATTTTAATTCCTTTATTTAAAAATGCTAATTCTCGCATTCTTTTAATAAGAATATTTGCACTAAATTTTGTTGAAGAAAAAATTTCTTTTGAAGGTAAAAAAGTAATTTGTGTACCAGTTTGCTTTGCTTTTCCTACTACCTTTAAAGGAGCCTTGGCTTCTCCATTTTTAAATTCTATAAAATGTTTTTTACCATCTCTATTTACTTCTAACTGTAATGACTCTGATAATGCATTTACAACAGAAACTCCAACTCCATGAAGTCCACCAGAAACTTTATAAGAGTCGTGATCAAACTTACCACCTGCATGTAATTGAGTCATAATTACTTCTGCTGCTGATTTTTTTTCTCCTCTATGTAAGTCTACCGGTATACCTCTGCCGTCATCATTTATTGTGATTGTTCCATCGGAATTAATTTTTACATTAATGTTCTTACAATATCCGGCTAAAGCTTCATCAATTGAATTATCAACAACTTCATAAACCATATGATGTAACCCGGTTCCATCATCTGTATCTCCAATATACATTCCTGGTCTTTTTCTAACTGCCTCAAGACCTTTTAAAACTTTAATGGAGTCGGCTTGATATGTATTTTTATTTATCATTTTTTTAAATTTTGGAAAAAATAAATTATAACATTTTTTAAAAAAAATGCTTATTTATCTTAAAATAAAAATCTAAAAATGCTTAAATAATTGTCTGAAAATAAGGCTTATTTAATGGCGGAGAGAATGGGATTCGAACCCATGATAGAGTTTACTCTATACACGCTTTCCAAGCGTGCGCCTTCAACCACTCGGCCACCTCTCCAATATTAATATTTATAAGATTAACTTATTTTTTTTGGATTACCAATTGATATCCAATAGATACAATTCTTAAACCAAAAAAATTTTCAAATAAAAATTGTTTAACACCACCAATTGGATTTAAATTTGTTTCATTATAATAACCCCAAAGAAAATCATCAAACACAATAAAACCTCCTCTATTAAGTACTTTAAATGAATTTCTTGCATCTCTTAAAACATTGTCAGCATGATGATTTCCATCAATATATATCAAGTCAAATTTTACATTTAAATTTTTTTTAAAATAATCATCTGAAGTGGTCTTGCTCAATCTAACTCTTGTTTGAAATTCTTTAGTATTATTTTTAAAATTTTCAAATACTTGATTAAAATCTTTATCTTTATTTTCTGCAAAACTTAAAAATGGATCCACACATTGTATATTTGAATTTTTTAAATTAGTTAGAAAAAATACTGTTGATAAACCTTCAAAAGATCCTATCTCCAAAATATTCATATTTTTTTCCGTTAATTTATATTTGTATATAATTCTTGAAAGATATTTTATATTATAAGAAAACCAGTCTTGAGAGTATCTTCCTTTACTTTTAAAACTAGAAGTTTGCTGACTAACTTTTAAATATTTTTTCTGGAATTTTTTATCTAAAAAGCTAAGTTTTCTAAATATAAATAATCTTATAATTAAATAAATTGAAATTAATTTATTTTTTTTAAAGGATTTAAATATAAAATTATAATATTGATTCATTTAATTAATAAAGAATGTTATATCAGTTTTAAAAAAAAGTTATATCTTTTACAATGAAAATTATAAGTTTTCTCTATGAAATATTTATATAAAATTTCTATCATTAAATTATTTGAAATAATCTATGGAAAAATTTATCGATCTAAAAAAAAAATAGATAATAAAGAATTAAAAATTACAAATTTAAGTTTTTTAAAAAAAAATTTTAAATTATATGAGATTGATAGAGGTAGAATTTTTACAGATTGTAATACTAACGTTGCTTATATTTCAAAAAATAATCAAATTACTAATTTTTCTTATCAGCAAAATAAAGACAAAATAAGTTCTATAAAATATAATTCAGTTTTAAAAATTGGTACTCCTAAATTTAAAAAAAATTTTAAAGGAAAAGTTTTTTCTTTGATACAGGGTGCGAGTGGAAATAACTACTGGCATTGGTTATTTGATTTATTGCCAAAAATAGAAATTCTTTACATAAATAAAATGTTAAATCGCTTTGATTATTTTTACATTCCCAAAATAGATAATTATATTATCGATACATTAAAAATTTATGGCATTGAAAAAAAACAACTAATTGACAGTCAAAAATTTAAACATATTCAAGCTGATACAATCTCATTTTTAGATAATATTTATCTAAAGTCTGGAGGTTTCCATAAACAATTTGAAAATATTCCAATAAATATTGTAAAAAAAATAAAAAACAGACTTATAAAATACAAAGGTAGAAAATTTAATAATAAAAAAATTTTTATTGATAGGTCTGACTCAAAATTTAATCATTATCAATTTTTTGAAAATGATAAAATAATTAAAACATTAAAGAAAAAAAATTTTGCAATATTTAAATTGTCGAAGTTAAGTATTTTTGATCAGATATCTCTATTTAACTCATCAAAATTAATACTTGGATTACATGGTGCAGGATTTGCAAATATAATTTTTTGTAAAAAAAAAACACAAATATATGAAATACTAAGAAAAAATGACTCTAAAAGAAATGCAATCAAAACTATATCAAATCACTCTGGTCTTAAACATAAAAAAATAATAATTAATAAATATAAAAAATTTGATGGACTTGATTTATTAATTTTTGACAAAAAATACTTTGATTTGATCATGTAGATCCTGAAATTTTTAAAAGTCCAATAAGAAAGTTATTATTTATTTTTTATTATAAAATCTGGAAAAGAATATTCTAAGTTAATTTAATTAATTGCTTATATATTTAAGAAAATCATTATAATCTTTAATTCTCATATACTCCTTGTGATTAAAATAAAAATCTTTAAATTTAAGCTTACTAAAATCGTCAAGTTTCAAGTCTAAGCAATCTTTGTTTTTTACTTTTCGTATCGCAGAAATGCCCTGATCAATTTTACATGTCACAATATCAATATTTTCTAAAGTTCTATAATAAACAATAGACTTCCAAACGTCCCCATTCCATATATTTTTATATCTTGGCACTGCCTGCTTGTGTAAACTTGTTGGCAAACAATCATGTAATAGAATAATTCCGTTTTCAGAAAGTATTTCTAAAGAATTTTTAATATCTTTTAAAACTTGATAATACTCATGAAGTCCATCAATAAAAATACAATCAAAATTTTTTTCATTTTGGCTAAAGAAAAAATCGCTTGTACCTCTAAAATTTCCTCCTGAATAAGGATCTACACCTATTTTATTTTTAACTTTTATTTTTGAAAATGAGTCGTCTCCATCACAACCTATTTCTAGGTAACTTTGAAAGTTTTTTAAATTAATCAATTTTTGAATTAAATCCCATCTATTAATATTTTCAGGAAATTCAAAATTTAATTTGCTTTTGAATCTTTCTTTAAATAAATAATAATAAATTTTATTTATTTTAAATTTAAACTTATTTACTTTTTCCATATTTTTATTTTTTAATAAAATTTAAATCATATATTGTTTAAATTTTTTTTTATTTTTAGTTATATAGTTTGGCAATTTGTTTATATTTTTTATTTTATCAAATTTAACTGATCGGTTAAATATATCCTTCTTTTCTGAAATAATTTTTTTAACTATTTTTAAATTTAAAAATTTTTTTTTGTTATATTCACTGTGTGCAAAAGATCTAATTTTATTAATTATATTTTTGTCACTCATAACATAAGAAAAATGCCACCCTCCATTTTTAATAATGTTCCAATTAACCTTATCAATTCTCCAAAACGGATAGTCTTTTACCTTTTGGCTTCTCAACCATTGTGGAGATTTCAAATATTTTTTTTTACACGCTCTGGTACCGTACCAATTAGTTTTAGTATTTAATAAATTGAATCTATAATAGAACAACATTTGCTCAAATACTGTATATTTATTTCTTTTGAATATTTCATAATTATTTATTTTTGGAATTTCATCTAAATCAGAAATCATTATGTAATCATTTTCATTAGCCTCTTTGATCCCTTTTTCTAAATAATTTCTATTATAATTTTCTCTTTCCCAATTTGAAAGACCTCTTGGAAACTTTTTTAAAATTATATAATTAATTTTTTTTTCAAATTTTTTAAATTTTTTAAAGCTAAAATTTAATTTTTTTTTATTTCCTTGATGGTCATAACAAGCTTCTACAATAACAAATTTATGAACATGTTTTGCTAGAGTATTAAGCCTGACCTCTAAAACAATATCTTCATTGTTATACATAAAGCAGTCAAATATTTTCATATTTATTTTTCTTTATTAATCTTTAATACACCAATAAATGCTTCTTGCGGGATTTCTACTCTACCAAATTGTTTTGATCTTGCTTTACCTTTTTTTTGTTTTTCTAAAAGTTTCCTTTTTCTATCTGTAGCTCCACCACCATGTATTTTTGTCAACACATCCTTTTTAAACCCTTTAATTGTTTCTCTTGCAATAATCTTACCACCTATTGCGGCTTGCACAGGAATCATAAAGTTATGTCTTGGTATTAAATCTTTTAATTTTTCACAAACCTCCCTTCCTGCTTTTTGAGCAAAATCTTTATGAATCATCATTGCTAATGCATCTACTGGTTCTGCATTTACTAAAATTCCAAGTTTTACTAAATCACCTTCTCTATGTTCAATAATCTCATAATCAAAACTAGCATATCCACTAGTCATTGATTTCAAACGATCATTAAAATCAAAAACCACTTCATTTAATGGTAACTCATAATTTACAACAGCTCTATTTCCAGAATAGCTTAGATTAGTTTGTATACCCCTTTTATCCTGGCACATCTTAATGATCGAGCCTAAATATTCATCTGGAGTAATTATTGTCGCTTTTATCCATGGTTCTTCAATTAACTTAATTAAAGTTGGATCTGGTAAACTAGAGGGATTTTGAAGGTCGACAATACTTCCATTATTCAAATGAACTTTGTAAACTACACCTGGAGTTGTTGTTAATAAGTTTACATCGAATTCTCTTTCTAATCTCTCTGTAACAATTTCTAAATGGAGCAATCCTAAAAACCCACATCTAAAACCTAGCCCCAATGCAGAGGAAGACTCGGGTTCAAATGAAAAACTTGCATCATTCAATTGTAGTTTAGCTAAACCATCTTTTAATTTTTGATACTCTGAACTATCTACTGGAAAAAGCCCACAGAAAACTACCGGCTTACTTGGTTTAAATCCTGGCAAAGCATCTTTTAAAGGTTTTGAAGCATCACAAATCGTATCTCCAACTTTTGTTTCAGACAAAACTTTAATTCCTGTTGTAATAAATCCAATTTCACCTGTTTTTAGTTCATTTATATCTACTGGCTTTGGTGTAAAAACCCCAACTTTTTCAACAATATACTCTTGATTAGTAGACATCATTTTTATTTTCACGTGTTTTGAAAGTTTACCATCTATCACTCTAACTAAAATTACTACACCTAGATATGTATCATACCAACTATCAACCAATAAACATTTCAGATTTGCGGAACTTTCTCCTTTTGGAGCTGGTAAAGTTGTAATAATTTGCTCTAAAATATCTTCTATTCCTTCTCCAGTTTTACCTGAACATGGAATTGCATTTTCAGTATCAATTCCTATAACATCCTCAATTTGTTTTTTTGTTCTATCTAAATCCGATGCAGGTAAGTCAACCTTGTTTAAAACTGGTACTATCTCATGGTTAGTATCTAAAGCTTGGTAAACATTTGCTAAAGTTTGAGCTTCTACCCCTTGTGTACTATCTACGATCAAAATTGAACCTTCACATGCATATAAAGATCTACTTACTTCATAACTGAAATCCACATGACCTGGGGTATCAATAATATTTAAAATATAATTTTTTCCATTTTTAGCTTTATAATTTAATTTTACGGTTTGAGCTTTAATTGTAATTCCTCTTTCACGCTCAATATCCATTGAGTCTAAAACTTGAGCTTTCATCTCTCGTTCAGTTAATCCACCACAGCTATGAATAATCCGATCAGCAATAGTAGATTTTCCATGATCAATATGTGCAATAATTGCAAAATTTCTAATATTATCAATTGAACTCATTAATTAATTTTAGGTACGGATTTTAGCACCAGTTTTATTTTGAACTGTTTCTATTATTAAATTATTAATTTTTTCTAAATCATTATCTGTTAAAGTTTTTTCTAATGATTGAATAGTAACACTTAGTGCGATTGATTTTTGATTTTCAGGAATATTATCTCCCTCATAAACATCAAATACCTTAATATTAGAAATCAAAGTTTTATCGATACTTGATATTACACTTACCAAATCTTGCACATTTACTTTTCTATCAACTACAAATGCAAAATCTCTTTCAGATTTTTGAAAATCAGACACTAAATATTTTGTTTTTTGATCTTTTAGAGGTTTTTTTGGTAATTTTAAATTTTCTAAAAATATTTCGAATCCTAATAAACATTCTGTTTTAATATCTAGCGTTTTGATAATATTCGGATGAATTTCACCAAAATAAGCTGCTACCTCATCTTTTCCTTTATTTAAAAATATTCTACCTGATTTTCCTGGATGATAATAATTAGGGCTTTCATCATCAATATAAAATTTTTCTGAGTGATAACCAGCTTCAACTAGAGTTTGTATAACGTCTTTTTTAATATCAAAAACATCTATATTTCTTTCTTTTTCAATCCATGAAAGTCTAGAATTTTTTCCAGCTGATAAACCACAAACAACTGTATTCTGTTCTCCAGGTTTCGAACCATAAAATATTGGTCCTATTTCAAATATTGATAAATCTTTAATTCCTCTATCTAAGTTTTTAATTATGTACATTACTAAGTTTGAAAAAATAGAATTTCTCAATACTCCCAGTTCAGAACTAATTGGATTTACAATTTTTATTTCTTTACTAGTTTCTTTAAAGTGATCATTAAATTTAGAGTCTGTAAAAGACCATGTAATTACTTCCAAATACCCTTTAGATGCTACTGCCCTTTGAAGAAAATGAAATAACTTTTGAGTTGGATTTAAAGTATTTTTTGATCTTTCTTTAATAGGATTTTCTATTTTTATTTTTTCGTAGCCACTAATTCTTACAAGTTCCTCAACTATGTCAATTTTTTGAACAATATCTGGTCTCCAAGATGGAACTGATAATTTAATGAGTTTTTTTTCTTTTTTTAATTTAAAACCAAGTTTTTCCAAAATGATTGTCATTTCCTTAGTTGAAATTTTAAAACCAGTAATTTTTTCAAATGTTTTTGGTTCAAATTTTATTACTTTGTTTTTATAAGACTCAATTTTTTGGATATCTATTTTACTAATTTCACCACCACAAATTTCTTTAATTAAGAAAGCTGCTTTATTTAATCCATCTTCAATAGACAACTGATCAATACCCCTTTCAAATCTAAATTTAGCATCTGTATCGATATTCAATTTCTTAGCAGTTTTTCTAATTGATCTTGGATCAAAATAAGCCGACTCTAATAAAACATTTTTTGTATCTAACTCTGTACCAGATCTTGTTCCTCCAATAATTCCTCCTAGGCCTAAGACACCTTTGTTATCACTTATTACACACATTCCATCATCTAGTTTATAATTTTTATTGTCTAGAGCAGTAAATTCTTCTCCTGATTTTGAATTTCTAACAATTATTCCCTTATCAATTTTGTCAGAATCGTATGCGTGCAGAGGTCGATTAATATCAATCATGACATAATTTGTAATATCTACAATTGCAGATATTGGTTTTTGGCCTATAGAAATTAATTTATCTTTCAACCATTGAGGACTTTCTGTATTTGTGACGTTAGTTATCAAGCAGCTACCAAAAGATAAACACCCTTGATTTTTTTCTTTTGTTATTTTTACTTTTAAGGTCTGTTTTTTATTAGATTTAATTTTTTTATCTTTTTCTGGTTTTAAGTTTCCAAAACCCGCTGCTGATAAATCTCTTGCTATTCCCCGAACACCAAGACAGTCTGGTCTATTTGGTGTAATTGATAAATCGATAAGATTAGAACTTGCTTTAGAAAAATAACTTTTTCCAATATTTTTGGCATATTTAGATAACGATAGCTCAGTAATGCCATCACTTTCATCTGATAAATTCAATTCAGATTCGGAACAGAGCATTCCATAAGATGTAACATCTCTTATTTTAGCAACAACAAGCTTAGTTTTGTTTTTTGGGATTATTGCACCTGGAGGGGCATACACAGTAAGAAGGCCCTCTCTTGCATTTGGAGCTCCACAAACAACTTTTTTGATTTCTTTATTGCCAACATCAACATCACAAACTTTAAGTCTGTCTGCATTAGGATGTTTTTCTGTTTTTATAATTTTTGCAACCTTAAATAAATCTAATCCCTCAGATAAGTTTTCTATACTCTCAACCTCAAGACCTATGTCTGTTAATTTCTCAAGAAGTTTATCTTCTTTGGCACTTGTTTTTAAATGATCTTTTAACCAATCATATGTAATCTTCATCTGCTTAAACCTCTGTAATTTGAAGGGACATCAAGTGGATCAAAACCAAAATGATTTAGCCATCTGTAATCACAGTCAAAAAATGCTCTTAAATCATTAATGCCGTATTTAAGCATTGCTAATCGGTCTATACCTATGCCAAAGGCATATCCTTGATATTTAGAAGGATCTACTTTTACATTTCTTAAAACATTAGGATGCACCATACCGCAGCCTAAAATTTCAAGCCACTTATCTCCCTCTCCAATAATTATTTTGCCATCTTTTATTTCATAACCAATATCTACTTCAGCAGATGGTTCTGTGAATGGAAAATGACTAGGTCTAAATCTCATTTTAATTTTTTTGACTTCAAAAAATTCTTTAATGAAATAATTCAAACATCCTTTTAAATGCCCCATATTAATATTTGTGTCAATATGCAAACCTTCTACTTGATGAAACATTGGTGCGTGTGTTTGATCACTATCAGATCTATAAGTTCTCCCAGGAGCAATTATCTTAAATGGGGGTTTATCTTTTAGCATAGTTCTAATTTGAACTGGTGAAGTGTGAGTTCGTAACAAAAACTCTTTGTTCTCATCTAAGTAAAACGTATCATGCATATCTCTTGCCGGATGATTGTCCGGAGTGTTTAATGCCGTAAAGTTGTTATATTCATTTTCAACATCAGGGCCTTCCTCAACACTAAATCCTATCTCAGAGAAAATAGATGAAATTTCATCAATAGTTTGTGATACTGGATGAATTTTTCCTCTAACAAACGGTCTTTCAGGTAAAGTTATATCAACTTTTTCTTTCTCTAATTTTTCGTTTATTTTTTTTGCTTCTATCTCATTAATTTTAGAAGTTATCAAATTCTGAAGTTCGTTTTTAGCTTGATTTAAATCTGATGCAAATTTTTTTCTATCTGTCTCTGGAATTGATCCTAGTGATTTAAATTTTAATGAAATTAAACCATTTTTACCAAAGAGCTCTGTTTTGACTTCATTTACTTGATCAATGCTTAAATCATTTTCAAGCTTTGATATAAACTGATCTCTAATATTTTTTAACTCTGACATATTGGTAGATTATTTCCTTAAGAAATAAAAACAATAGAGAAGATTAATTTAAAGCGGATTGGGCTTTTTGGACAATTGTTTTAAATGCTTCTGGGCTATCGTAAGCAATTTCAGCAAGAATTTTTCTATCAATTTTAATGCCACATTTTCCAAGGCCATTGATAAATTTAGAATAAGTTAATCCTTCGGCTCTAACACCGGCATTAATTCTTTGTATCCACAGAGATTTGAAATCTCTTTTTTTATTTCTTCTATCTCTATAAGCATACTGCATCGCTTTTTCCATCGCTTGCTTTGCAACTCTGATAGTATTTTTTCTTCTGCCCCATTGACCTTTGACAGCTTTTAGAACTTTTTTATGTTTTGCTTTGCTAGCTACGCCTCTTTTTACTCTTGCCATTATTAACCTCTTAAACTGTAAGGCATGTATGATTTAACAATTTTGCCATCTTGTTTAGACATAGTTGTTGTGCCTCTTAACTTTCTTATTTGAGAATTCGTTCTTTTAATCATGCCATGTCTTTTACCAGCCTGAGCAGTCAATACTTTGCCAGTAGCTGATATCTTAAATCTTTTTTTAGCTGAGCTTTTTGTTTTTAATTTTGGCATAATTCTGCGGTGTTATACAAAGATTGATATAAATTTACAACCTATATTAAAGCCTATAAAGGCTGAATTACCATGATCATTTGCTTACCATCAAACTTAGGGTGTAACTCTACCTTGCCAATATCCTTCATGTCTTCTTTGATCTTATCCATCAATTCTTTTCCTAAATGAGAATGTTGTAATTCTCTACCTTTGAATCTTACTGTAAATTTTACTTTATCCCCTTTAGCTATAAATTTTTTTGCGTTTTTTACTTTAAAATCATAATCATGAGTTTCTGTAACAGGTCTCATTTTAATTTCTTTTAATGAGACAATTTTTTGTTTTTTTTTTGCAATATTTGCTTTCTTTTGAGCATCGTATTTAAACTTACCCATATCCATAATTTTACAAACAGGTGGATTTGCATTAGCTGCTATCTCTATTAAATCTAATCCTTGATTTTTTGCCATTAAAATTGCTTCATTAGTATTCATCACACCAAGATTTTCACCATCACTTGCTATGACCTGAACATCTGGAGAAAAAATTCTATTATTAGACCTTGGACCTCTGTCCTTAGTTCTTTTTTGAAAATAATTTTGTTTGAAATCTGCCACTTAGTTTGATGATGCTTTATTTAAAGCAGAGAATTTTTTTAAGAATTGATCTATACCCATATTTTCTTGTTTATTAGAATCTAATCTTCTAATCGTTACTGAATTGGAGTCAACTTCTTTTTTACCGCAAATTAATAAAAGCGGTATTTTTGCTAGAGAATGATCTCTAATTTTATAATTTAAATTATGATTTTTTAAATCTACTGCAGAACTTATACCTAAATTTTTTATTTTATTTGACACCTCGAGTGCATAATCATTAAATTCCTCTGAAATAGGTATAACCATAGTCTGTAAAGGAGATATCCAGAATGGAAACTTACCTGCATAGTTTTCAATTAAAATTCCAATAAATCTCTCTAAGGATCCAAATAAAGCTCTATGCAACATAACAGGAACTTTTTTTGTTCCGTCTTTATCGACATAAGAAGCGTCTAATCTTCCAGGTAAATTTAAATCTACTTGTAAAGTTCCACATTGCCAATCTCTACCAATAGCATCCCTTAAAACAAATTCAATTTTAGGACCATAAAATGCACCCTCACCTTTATTAATGGTATATTCTAATTTAGATGCTTTAACAGCCTCAAGTAGAGAAGCTTCTGCTTTATCCCAAACTAAATCATCACCCACTCTTACCTCTGGTCTATCAGCATATTTTAAAATTACATTTTCAAAGCCAAGATCTTTATAAATATCTAAAATTAAATTAGTAACAATTAAACATTCACTGGTAATTTGATCTTCAGTACAAAAAATATGAGCATCATCTTGTGTGAAAGCTCTTACTCTTAATAAACCATGTAAAGCACCAGATGGCTCATAACGATGAACTTTTCCAAATTCAGCAAAACGCAAAGGAAGATCTCTGTAACTTTTTAAACCTTGATTAAATACCTGAATATGACCAGGACAGTTCATCGGTTTGATTGCAAAAACTTTCTCATCTGGCGTTTCTGAAGTGTACATGTTTTCTCCATATTTTTCCCAATGACCAGATTTTTCCCACAATTGTCTATCTAATACCTCTGGAGTATTCACTTCTTTATAACCAGCAGCATCTTGTCTGCTTCTCATATAGTTAATAAGTTTTTGAAATAAAGCCCATCCTCTTTCATGCCAAAATACAGATCCAGGGCTTTCTTCTCTAAAATGAAATAGATCCATTTCTCTTCCCAATTTTCTATGATCTCTTTTTTCTGCTTCTTCTATTCTTTTCAAATATTCATCTAGATCTTTTTGGGTTGCCCAACTTGTACCGTATATTCTTTGCAACATTTCATTTTTTGAGTCTCCTCGCCAATATGCTCCTGATACTTTTGTAAGTTTAAAATACTTTCCAATTTTACCTGTAGAGGAGAGATGTGGGCCTCTACATAAATCATGCCACTCTCCATGAAAGTAAATTGATACATCTTCATTTTCAGGAATTGCTTCAATCAACTCTGCTTTGTAAACTTCGCCCTTTTTTTTAAAATGGCTAATTGCTTTATTCCTATCCCAAATTTCTCTTTTTGTTATTTCATTCCTATCAACAATTTCTTTCATCTTATTTTCAATTTTAACCAGATCATCCTCTGTAAATGGTTCTTTTCTTGCAAAGTCGTAATAAAATCCGTTTTCTATCACAGGTCCAATTGTAACTTGTGTCCCAGGAAACAATTCTTGAACAGCCATAGCTAAAATATGAGCTGTGTCGTGCCTTATAGTTTCTAAGCCCTCAGGATTTTTTGACGTAAAAATTTTTACAGAACAATCATTTTCAATTAGAAAATCAAGATCTTTAAGCTCACCATCAACACTTATGACCATGGCTTGTTTGGCTAATGATTTGCTAATTTTTTCAGCTACTTCAAGTCCAGTAACTTTATTAGGAAAATCTATATTGTTTCCGTCAGGTAATGTTATTATCGGCATTTAATTTAATAATCTTTTATACTCTGAATAAGTAGAAAAGCACATTTTTTCAACATTAAATTTTTGAACTATGTTTTTTCTTCCCTCATTACCAATTGATTTTAATAGAGTTTCATCCATGTGAAGGGTTTTTAAAATTTTATCACTTAATGATTTAGCATTTCCTGCTTCGTATAAAAAACCAGTTTTTTCATTAATTATCGTTTCGTTAGAACCTCCAATGTTACTTGCAATAATTGGTTTTTCCATCGATTGTGCCTCAACAGCAACTCTACCAAAAGCCTCGGGTTCAGTTGAGGCTGAAACAATAATATCAGAAACTTTATAAGCTAAGGCCATATCCTTACAATGATCTATGAACCTTATTTGTTTAGATAATCTGTATTGCTCTGAGAGTCTTATTAATTTTTTTTTGTATAAATCTCTACCTTGATCACTTCCTAAAACAACAGCATAAAATGCTTCATAACCCAGTTCTAAATTCACTAAGTTAATTGCCTCAATAAATACTTCCTGTCCTTTCCAAGAAGTTAATCTACCGGGTAAAAGTATAATTTTTTTATCTTTTTCAATGTCCCATTTTTTTAATAATTTTTTTTCATCAATTTCAATTTTGGTTGTTGGATCAAAGTAGTCGACATTTATTCCTCTAAAAATAACCATTAATTTTTTTTTCTCATTTAAATATTTTGAATAATTTTTTTTAATATGAGAAAAAATAAAATTAGATCCCGCAATTATTAAATCTGCTCTAGTCATTACTGAATTATAATATTTTTTTATATTACCCTTAAAATTGTATGTTCCATGAAATGTAGTTACAAATTTACGTCTTGTGACTTTTGTTGCTAACAAACATGACCAAGCAGGTGCTCTACTTCTCGCATGAACTAAAGAAATATTATAAATTAAAATTATTCCAATTAAGATAAAAGAATTAATTAAGATTAGTAAAGGATTTTTACTTTGCACTGGGAGTCTAAATATTTTAACTTTTTTTCTATCTACAAATTTAAGTAATTCACCACCACTTGTTACAATAAATGATTTACAATTATTTTCTGGTAAATAATGCGCAATATCATAGCAGCCTGTTTCAGCTCCCCCATGACCTAGTTTTGGTATTACTTGTAAAACTTTTAAATCAGATGACATTTGATATGATTATATATTAATAGACAAAACTTATAAACGATTATGGCAAATTTCAGATTTCATCAAATATCAAATACAAAGAAAATTAGACATATTTCTAAAATTTATAAAAATAGTTCTTTTATAGTTTTTTTGCATGGCTTTATGTCAGATCTTGAAGGTAAAAAACCAAATGCATTTTTGAAATTTGCTGAAAAAAATAAAGTAAGTTTTTTAGCGCTAGAATACTCTGGTCATGGGAAATCTTCTGGAAAATTTGTAAATGGAAATATTTCAAAATGGAGTAAAGAGACATCAATTTTAATTAGAAAATACGTTAAAAAAAAAGAATTTGTGCTAATTGGTTCAAGTATGGGTGCATGGATTTCGCTCAATCAATTCAAAATTTTCAAAAAACAGATTAAAGGATTTTTAGGAATAGGCGCTGCTCCTGAATTTTTAGAAAATTTAATGTGGAAAAAATTTACTAAAAGAATGAAAGAGGAGACAATACGTAAGGGTATTTATCAATTAAAACATGGCAATTATGAATACCCAATTACTCTACAATTAATAAAAGATGGAAAAAAAAACAAAGTATTAAATAAGAAAATAAATTCAAATATTAAAGTAACAATGGTACATGGTGAAAAAGATGAGGCAGTTCCTGTCTCATATTCAAGAAAAGTTTTAAGATTATTTCCAAAGGCTAAGAAAAAATTAAATATTATAAAAAAAGGTGATCACAGTTTATCAAATAAAAAATGTTTAAATATAATTTTAAAAGAGCTTAAATTATTAATTTAGCTAACCTTTTTTATATCTCTTTTTAAAGTAATTGGATTTTTTAATTTATCCAACATTTCTTTAGGACACACCTGAACAAAATTATTTACTTCATCATTAAAATTTTCAATTATTTTTTTTGATAATTGAGACTCAGTTTCTTTAAAGTGCTCACTGACTAATTTTTTTAGATATTCTTTCCAATAATCTGTCTCTACATTTTGCCAAACTACTGACTCTGGATTTACTTTCTTTTCAAATTGTTGAGACTTGTCATATATAAAGGCCATTCCACCTGTCATACCAGCTGCAAAATTATCACCAACATCTCCTAAAATTACTACAGTTCCACCAGTCATATATTCACATCCATTAGAATCGCACCCTTCAATTACTGTAACTGCTCCAGAATTTCTTACTGAAAATCTTTCGCCAGCTTGGCCAGCAGCAAAGAGTTTTCCTGAAGTAGCTCCGTAAAGAACAGTATTTCCTAAAATTGTATTCTCATTTGAAACTAAATTGCTCTCTTGAGGTAATTTTATTGAAATAGTAGCTCCTGACAAACCTTTACCAACATAATCATTTGCATCTCCCTTTAATACAAGTTTTAAACCTTTAGAAGAAAATGCACCAAATGATTGGCCCGCTGATCCTTTAAAATTTAAAACTAAAAAGTTTTCATCAAGTTTTTCATAACCGTATTTTTTATACAAATGATGAGAAATTCTTGTGCCTACTGCCCTGTGGGTATTTTTTATTTGATATTCTTTCTCAATTTTTTCAGAATTATCTAAAGCTTGCTCAATTTCTGGCCAAATTTGTTGGTCAAGAGTATCTGGTACACTATTTATTTCTTGATCCTCACAATACCTTGGATTATTTCCAGTATCAGCTTGAACAAATAAAGGATTTAAATCTAAATCGTCTAAATTTGGAGAACCCTTACTAACCTGTTTTAACAAGTCTGTCCTACCAATCACATCATTTAATGATTTAAAACCTAAATTTGCTAATATTTCTCTTACTTCACTGGCTATAAATGTGAACAAATTAACTACTTTTTCTGGGGTTCCAGTAAATTTTTCTCTGAGCTTTTCATCTTGAGTACAAACGCCAACAGGACATGTATTTGAATGACACTGCCTTACCATTATACAACCCATTGCAACTAATGCTGTTGTAGCAACACCGTATTCTTCAGCACCCATCATTGCAGCTATCACCACATCTCTTCCAGTTTTAATTCCACCGTCTGTTCTTAATGTAACTTTATGTCTAAGATTATTTAGAGTTAATACTTGGTTTGCTTCTGTCAAACCCATTTCCCATGGTATTCCAACATACTTAACACTAGTCTGTGGTGTTGCTCCTGTTCCACCATTATGTCCAGAAATTAATATTATATCTGCTTTTGCTTTAGCTACACCAGCTGCAATTGTTCCTACTCCAGATGAAGCAACAAGCTTAACTCCAATTCTTGCTTTAGGATTTATCTGTTTCAAATCATAAATTAGTTGTGCAAGATCTTCGATTGAATAAATATCATGATGTGGTGGTGGTGATATTAAAGTTACTCCAGGAGTTGAATGTCTAAGTTTAGCAATCTCCTCTGTAACTTTAAATCCTGGAAGCTGACCTCCCTCACCAGGCTTAGCGCCTTGTGCAATTTTAATTTCTATCTCATTACAATTATTAAGATAATTAACTGTAACTCCGAATCTTGCAGAAGCTATTTGTTTAACTCTTGAGTTTGCGCTATCACCATTATCTAAAACTTTAAATCTACTTGCGTCTTCACCGCCCTCTCCACTACATGAAGCACCTTTGATCCTATTCATACCAGTCGCCAGAGTTTCATGTGCCTCTTTCGATAAAGCTCCATGAGACATGCTACCGCTTCCAAATCTTTTCAAAATGCTTTCTATTGGCTCAACCTCAGAAATATCTATTGGCCCACTTAATTTTTTTTCTCTGAAATCAATTAAGTCTCTAAGATTTATTGGTGGTAAACTATAAATACCATCTGCATATCTTTTATAAGCATCATAGGAATTAGATCCAACAGCGCTTTGAAGTAAATGAATTAATTTTCCCTGATATTGATGTGTTTCACCATTTTTACGATATCTGTATATACCGCCTATTGGCAAAATAGTTTCAGAACTTTCAAATGCCTCTTTATGAATCTCTCGAATTTTTTTCTCTATACCCGTAAGTCCAATACCTGAAATTTTAGAGACAACTCCTGGAAAAAAATCTGCAACAATTGTTCTGCTTAAACCTACTGTTTCAAAGTTACATCCGCCTCTATAAGAACTTAGAACTGAAATACCCATCTTAGACATAATCTTTAATAAACCTGCGTTTACTGATTTTATGTATCTCTCTACACATTCATCAAAGCTAAATTGACCAAATAATTTCTTTTCATGACGCTGAAATAAACTATCAAATGCTAAATATGGATTTACAGTGGTTGCTCCAACTCCTATTAAGGTTGCAAAAGAATGTGTATCTAAAGCCTCTCCAGATTGAACATTGATTGATACATATCCTCTTAGTTTTTTTTCAATAAGGAATGAATTGATTGATCCGACTGCTAAAAGCATTGGTATTGGAAGTTTTAAGCTAGAAATTTCTTTGTCACTTAAAATCAATTGAGTAACTCCCTGTCTTACTGCAATTTCAGCTTCTTTTTGAATTTTTTTAATTGAATCAAATAAAGTTTCTTCCTCAGAAAAAGTACAATCAATTATAGATGAATTATTGCCAAAAAAATTTATAAATTTTTCAAACTGAGAATTTGATAATATTGGACTATTTAAAACATAAATATTTTGCTTTGTTAAATTATTAAAATCTAAAATATTTCCAAGATTTCCAAATCTTGTTTTCAAACTCATAACCTTGTTTTCTCTTAAAGAGTCTATTGGTGGATTTGTGACTTGGCTAAAATTCTGTCTAAAAAAATGGTATAACGGTCTATACCTATCTGACAAAACAGCCAATGGTGTATCGTCCCCCATAGATCCAGTTGCTTCTTTAGCATCTTCTGCCATAGGATGCAGTATAAGCTCAAGGTCTTCTAAACTTATTCCAAAAGTATATTGCTTTCTTCTTAAATCATCTCCCGAAAAAGAATTTTTTTCATCTGAAATAGTTAACTTATCATCTAGGTCAATAATTTGTGAATTAAAGTGTTTGTATTCTTTAGCTAAATAATCTTTTATTTGCTTGTTAGTAAATACTTTACCTTTTTCTATTCTAACTCCAATTATTTCCCCGGGACCCAATCTTCCCTTTGACAAAATTCTTTTTTCATTTAATTCAATCATTCCTGTTTCAGAACCTGCAAATAACAATTTATCTTTTGTAATTGCGTATCTTAAAGGTCTTAATCCATTTCTATCATTTGCAGCTATAACCCACTCATTATCAGTTCCAGCAATGGCTGCCGGTCCATCCCATGGCTCCATGGTACTGTTTAAAAAATTAAATAATTGTTGGTGATCTTTTGGTAGAGTTTTATTTTTTTTAGACCATGCATCTGGAACTAACATTAGCTTCGCTAAAGGCGCAGGCTGACCAGATATATTTAATAATTCAAAAACATTGTCTAATGCAGCAGAGTCTGATGCTCCCTGTTGTATGACAGGTTTTAAATTTTCAACATCATCAAAAAATGGATTGTTCATCTCTTGTTCATGAACTTTCATCCAATTTTTATTTCCTCTATAAGTATTAATTTCTCCATTATGCGCTATAGCTCTAAAGGGTTGAGCTAAATTCCAGCTAGGTGCTGTATTTGTTGAAAATCTTTGATGAAAAATAGCAAACCTTGAAACAAATCTCTCATCTTTTAGATCAAGGTAAAAATCTGAAATCGCTTCAGCTAAAAACATTCCCTTGTAAATGATAGATTTAGAACTCAATGAACAAATATAAAAATTGTTTAAAGATTTTTTGAAAGCTTCATTTTCTATCTTTCTTCTAGTTTCATAAATTTTTCTTTCTAAATCTTTATTTGTTAATTCTGGATCATAAGGTTTAAACAATACTTGGATAATTTCTGGCATTGTTTGAAATGCCTTTTCTCCTAAAACTTTTGGATTAACTGGAACTTGTCTCCACCCGTAAATACTAAAATCATTCTTTGTTAATTCACTTTCAACAATAGTTTTGCAACTTTCTTGTGCTGCATAATCATTACGAGGCAGAAATATCATGCCCACACATATTTCAGAATTGTCATGTGTATGTCCTGTCACTTCTATCTTTTCAATGAAGAAATCTTTTGGTATTTCAACATGAATCCCAGCTCCATCACCAGTTTTACCATCGGCATCTACTGCGCCTCTATGCCAAACAGCTTTTAACGCTTCAATACCAAACTCTACAACTTTACGAGATTTTTTACCTTCAGTTGATGCAATTATACCAACACCACAAGCATCATGCTCCATGTCTTCTGAATAAACATTGTTTTCTTTTAAAAGATGAAGATTCTTTTTATAATTTTTCATTAAGCCACTCTTTTTTCCACTTTAGATTTACTCTCTAGATAAATTTTAATTGAAGCTGCTGCATCTCTTCCATCTTTTATTGCCCAAACAACTAATGAAGCTCCTCTAACTATATCACCAGCAGCAAACACCCCTTTTATATTTGTTTCCATAGTATCAAAATCTGTTTTAATAGTTCCCCACTTTGTTACTTGTAATTCACTACTATCAAATAAATTTGGTAAATCCTCAGGATCAAAACCTAGTGCTTTGATAACCATATCTGCTTTTGTTTCGTAACTTGATCCTTCTTGTACCTGTGGCTTTCTTCTTCCTGTCTCGTCTGGATCACCTAATTTAATTTGATCTACAATTATTTTTTCTACTTTATTTGTACCTTTAAATTCTTTAGGACTTGATAACCAAACAAACTCAACGCCCTCTTCTTCTGCATTTGCAACTTCTCTAGCAGATCCTGGCATATTTTCTTTATCTCTTCTATACAAACATTTAACAGATTTTGCCTTCTGTCTTATAGAAGTTCTTACACAATCCATTGCTGTGTCACCTCCACCGATTACAACAATATCTTTACCTTCTGCATTTAAAATTCCTTTATCAAATAACTCAACATCATCTCCTAGACCTTTTTTATTAGATGCTGTTAAAAAATCCATTGCAGGAAAGATATTATCAAGATCATTTCCAGGTAAGTTTACTTCTCTTGCTTTATAAACTCCTGTTGCAATTAAAATTGCGTCATGTTTTTTTCTCAATTGATCTAGGCTTGCATCCTTACCAACTTCAAAATTTTGAACAAATTCAATTCCTCCGTCCTTTAAAAGTTTCGTTCTTCGCTCTACAACTTCTTTTTCTAATTTAAAATTTGGAATTCCATAAATTAATAATCCTCCTGCTCTATCATATCTATCGTAGACAGTAATTTTATATCCATTTTTTCTTAATTGTTCTGCAGCAGCTAAACCAGCAGGACCTGCTCCTATAATTCCTACGCTTTGATTTTTTTCATTCGTTACCTTAATTGGTTTTACCCAGCCCTCGGCCCAAGCATTATCTGTAATATATTTTTCTACTGATCCAATAGTTACTGTTCCATGACCAGACTGTTCAATCACACAATTTCCCTCGCATAATCTATCTTGGGGGCAAATTCGGCCACACACTTCAGGCATATTGTTTGTGCTTTGGGATAATTCATATGCCTCTTTTAATCTTCCCTCTGCTGTCAGTTTAAGCCAATCTGGAATGTTATTACTTAAAGGACAATGAACTTGGCAAAAAGGTACTCCACATTGCGAACACCTACTCGACTGTTCTTTGGCTTTTTCATTGATATACTCATCATAAATTTCGTTAAAATCTTTCTTTCTCGTATCAACTTTCCTTTTAGGTGGAGTTTGTTGACCTATTTTAACAAATTTGAGCATTTTATCTGACATAATATTATTTAAGTTTCGGCAAAATATACCTTGATTTATGTATATAAAGCATAAAATAGGTCATATATATTGACCTTAATTTTTAAATTATTACCGCCAATAAACAAGTTTTTAATTATTGCATAGCTATTATGCTTAAATCGAATTGTTTTAAATAAATAATTTATAAGTTACGAAGAAATAATGTTTCAAAATATTATAGAAGTTTTAATTCTCTCTGCAATTCAAGGAATATCTGAATTTCTACCTATTAGTTCTTCTGCTCATTTAATTTTGGTTTCTACTTTATATGAATTTAAATCTAGTTCTTTGCTAATTGATATCAGCCTCCATCTAGGTTCGCTAATAGCAATAATTTATTTTTTTAAAGATGAATTGTTTGATATCAGAAAAAATAAAAGAATTTTAAATTTAATTGTATTGGGATCTATTCCATTAATAATTGTTGGATACATACTTTATAGTACAAATTTAATTTATCAGTTAAGAAATTTAGAAGTAATTGCTTGGACTACTTTAATATTCGCAATAATTTTATACATCTCAGACAAAAATCGATTTGATAAAAAAATTTCTTCAAATTTAAATTTTCAGTCAATAATATTTATAGGAATTTTCCAAATTTTCTCTCTTGTACCTGGAGTGAGTAGGGCAGGAATTACTATAACAGCTGCGAGAATTTTAAAATTTAATAGAGTAGACTCAAGTAAGATATCTTTTTTACTTTCAATCCCAGCGTTGGCTGGAGCTAGTGTCTTAAGCTTAAAAGATATTTTTGAACAATCAATTCAGTTTAATTACTTAGTTGTTATTGCAATTATATCTTCGTTTATTTTTTCTTTTCTAACAGTTAAATTCTTTTTAATTTACATAAATAAATTTTCAATGAATGCTTTTGTAATTTATAGAATTTTAATTGCTTTAATTTTATTTTATCTCATTTATTAATTTTTTTTATACTAGGTGCTAATTGTGAAAAAATAACTGCAATTAGAATTAAGATACAGCCAATTATATTATTAACATTTAGTACTTGTTGTAAAATAATCCATGCAGCTATAACTGCAAAGACACCTTCTAAAGAATATATGATTGCTGCTGGGGCTTCCTCAATATTTTTTTGCGCAAACATTTGTAGAGTAAAAGCTAAACCACCAGATAAAACTCCAGCATATATAATTGAAGAACTTTCTAAAAAAATATTTGAGATAATTACTTCTTCAAAAGTATAAGCAGACAAAATAGATAATGTGGCCACTAAAAATCCTTGTAGAGCTGCATAAAATACCGGTATATCAAATGTTTCCATAAATTTTCCTGCAAATATTATGTGCAATGCCCAAAATAAAGAACATAAGATTACAAGAGCATCTCCTTTCATTATTTCTGAGTCAGAAAAATTACTTAATAAGTAAACTCCATATATACAAAGAGCGATTGAGGGCCAAATACTCCAATGTACTTTTTGTGAGTATATAAAAAATAGTAATATTGGAACTAATGGAACATAAAATACCGTAAAAAAAGCAGCATTTGCAACGTTTGTGTATTGAAGTGATGCTTGCTGCAAAGCGGTACCTAGAAATAAAGATACACCCATAATTATTAAATATTTAAAAAACTTGGGTTTATTTAATTGTATCTGTTTAATTATTTTTTTTTTTTCAAAAAATAAAGCAAATGGTAAAATTGTTATAAAACCAACTAGAAATCGAGCTGCGTTAAAAGTTAATGGACCTATATTGTCCATACCAGTATCTTGAGCAATAAATGCTGTACCCCAAATAAATGTAGTAACCAACGCACATATTATTGAGAAGGATTTTGTCATAGGATTACTAACCTAGAAAAATTTACTGAATTCCATGGATTTTACATGCACTTATAAAATCTTCCATATTTATATAACAACCAGCCATTTTTCTTTTTCCATTAAAAGATCCCCTTCCATGTAAAATTCTCCAATTATTAAAAATTAATAATTCGCCAGGTTTTAAGATATGTCTCCATTGAAACTTATCTGAGTTTGCTAATTCATCAAATTTTTTAATTGCTTCATAGAATTTATTAGTAACTTTTTCTTCGATCCTAAATTCTGTACGATCATAATTGTTAAAACTAACTTGAACTAATTCTTTATTATCCAATTTGAAAATAGGTCTTTTGGCCTCAAGTATCACCCCGTCGCCTATGTACTTTCCTGGTACATCTATTTTTGACAGTATATCAAATAAGTCTTTATTATTATTTTTCATCGTCTCACCAATATTATAACCATCTACCATTATAGATTCACCACCACTTGCTTTATAATCGCAACAAAGTAATAATTGTAAACCTGGCGCATCATGGCTGTAAGTTGAATCTGTATGTGGTCTAAGCTCTTCTTGAGTATATGCGCTATCAGCCATATCTTCGTTTGACTCAAATTCCCATAGACCTCCAAAAATAGATTGTCTTACGTAGCCAATTTTATTAGCAATTATTCCAACAGTCTCTAATTTAGTTTCACAGTTAGTAATTACACAAAAACCAAGACTGTATAATTTTTTTAGAAATATTTTAAATCCATCATCTTTTAATAAATTTTGAAAATTAATATATATATCGTCTTGAATTTCATTTTTATTCCAAAGACGTAAACTATTATGCTTAGTTTTATTGTTTAAAATATTATTGAATAAGTATTCGTAAGAATATTGAACAGAGCTATCCATATCAGCCCATAAAATATCTATGCAATTTCCATTGCCTATAACTTTAGCCTCTTTGATCTGAATATTTAAATCCAAAGATGCAGTAAAAGTTTTTCTTTGATGGCTCCTTTTGTCCCAATTTCTCTCATCTTTTATATGATCTCTAAGCCAAATATTAGGATAGTTTTCCTCATATTTGTTCTTAAATCGTACTCTTAAACTGTTAGGTAAAATTTTGATACTTTCTATCATTTACTATGTTTAAATAACTTTTGGATAAAATTATACTGCTAATTTATAGGCAAAATTTTTGCCTAAGTTTTCTTTTAGATCATTATTAAACCTAGCTGCTTCTGCACCATCAATAATTCTGTGATCATAAGATAAAGAAATTGGGAGCATAGTCCTGGTTTGAAACTTCCCATTCATAAAAATCTGTTTTTTTTCTGATCTTCCTACTCCTAATATAGCAACTTCAGGATAATTAATTATAGGAGTAAAAAATGAACCTCCTATACCACCTAAGCTCGTAATCGTCATCGAGCCGCCAAACAATTCTTTTTTATCAATTTTTAAATTTCTACAAAGTTCGCTTACCTCTTTTAATTCTTTACTTATCAGAGAAATTTTTTTGTTATTTGCATTTCTTATTTTTGGAACCATTAATCCATTTGGCGTATCAACTGCTATCCCAATATGGTAATATTGTTTTAAAGTCATTTTTCCAGTCTCAATTTCGTCGATAGAAGAATTAAAACTAGGAAATTTCTTAAGAGATGCAACTAAAGCCTTTATTATAAATGCTAGAGGTGTAATTTTAATTTTTTCTCCAGTATACATATCTGTTAATGAACTTCTAAAACTTTCCATCTCAGTTATGTCGGCTTCATCGTGATTTGTAACATGAGGAATCGTTGTCCATGAATTTGTAAGATATTTTGAAGATAATTTTTTTACTCTTGGTATGTCTTTAATTTCTATTTCACCAAAATCAGAATGTTCAAATTCGTTTTTAATTTTATCTGGTTTACTATCTTTTACTACAACATTGTTTTTTGAATTAGATGAAACAAATTTTTTAATATCATCTTCAATAACTCTACCATCTTTCTGACTTCCCGTTACTTGATTAATATCTACACCAAGTTCCCTAGCAAATTTTCTAGCTTTTGGACTTGCAGATGAAATGTCTGAAATATTATTTTTAGAAAAAGTTTCTTCTTGGATTTCAGGTTTTATTACCTCAATATTTTTTGACTTTTTTTCAATTTCTGGTTTTTCTTTAACCTCTTCCTTTTTAACTTCTGAATCACTTTCTACAATTAAAATTAAGTCACCCTCAGAAACTTTGTCTCCTACTTTTATATTTAAATTTTTAATTTTACCTTCTAAATTTGATGGTATTTCTACGCTAGATTTATCACTTTCAATTGTTATTAGAGCATCATTTTTTTTAATTGATTGACCTTCAGAAACTAATACCTCAATGACCTCAACATCTTTAAAATCTCCAATATTAGGTACTTTAATCTCGGTTTCTGACATTTATAATTTTGTTGGCATTGGTTTGTTACTATCAATATTATACTTCTTCATTGCATCTTTTGCATATTTAGAAGTTATAAGCTGTTCTTTAGCTAAAATACTTAAACCGTAAGCAACCAAATGTTCTTTATCTACCTCAAAAAATTTTCTTAAATTTTTTCTTGTATCACTTCTTCCAAAACCATCCGCTCCTAATGAATAAAAACTTTTATTTGTATAAGGTCTGATTTGATCTGAATTCATTCTCATATAATCAGATGCAGCCATAATTGGACCCTCTGTTTGACCAAGGCATTTTTCAACATAAGATTTTTTAGGTTCTTTATCTGGGTTCAAAAGATTATATCTTTCTACCTCCAATCCATCTTTTCTTAATTCATTAAAACTTGTTACACTCCATATCTGACTATCAATTTGATACTCATTTTGTAAAATCTCTGCAGCAGATATCATTTCTCTTAAGATGGTTCCTGATCCTAAAAGTTGGATTTTAGTTTTTTTGTATTTGTTAAATTCTTTTATTTTATACATACCCTTTAGAATTCCTTCCTCGCAATTTTTATCTTTTGGCATTTCTGGGTGCGGGTAATTTTCATTCATTGTTGTAATATAATAAAAAACATTCTCATTTTTCTCATGCATTCTTCTTAAACCTTCTCGAAAAATTACTGCTAATTCATAATGAAATGTTGGATCATAAGTTACACAATTTGGAATAGTTGATGCAATTAAATGACTATGCCCGTCCTGGTGTTGTAAGCCTTCTCCAGCTAACGTTGTTCTTCCAGCTGTTGCACCGACCAAAAATCCTCTAGCCTGACTATCCCCAGCTGCCCAAGCTAGATCTCCTATCCTTTGAAAACCAAACATTGAATAAAAAATATAAATTGGGATCATTTCAATATCATGATTAGTATATGCAGTGGCAGCAGCTATCCATGATGACATGGCACCTGCTTCATTGATACCCTCCTCTAAAACTTGTCCACTTTTATCTTCTCTATAAGAACTTAATTGAGCTGCATCCTCAGGTTCATATTTTTGTCCCTCATGTGCATAAATTCCAATTTTTTGGAAAAAACCTTCCATACCAAAAGTTCTGGCTTCATCAGGAATAATTGGAACTAATCTAGGAGATATATTTTTATCTCTTAATAAATTGGTTAACATTCTTACAAGTGACATAGTAGTAGACATTTCTTTTTCACCAGTCGATACTTTCATAAAATCAAAAATGTCTTTATTTGGTGCTTTTATTGGTTTTGCAAAAGTAGATCGTTCAGGTAAAAATCCACCTAATTTAATTCTTCTTTCTTTAATGTATTTTATTTCAGGTGATTTTTCATCGGGCTTAAAATATTCAATATTTCTTACCTGTTCATCTGTTAAAGGAACATCAAATCGATCTCTGTAATAGATCAAGTCATCAACATCTAATTTTTTAGTTTGGTGGGTAGTATTCACACTTTCACCTGTTTTTCCCATTCCATAACCTTTAATAGTTTTTGCAATTATCACTGTTGGGCTTCCCTGATGTTTAGTTGCTTTGTCATATGCAGCAAAAACTTTATGAGGATCATGTCCACCTCTATTGAGTCGCCATATATCTTTATCAGACATGCTTGAAACTAATTCTAATGTTTCAGTTGATTTTCCAAAAAACTTTTCTCTCACAAAAGCACCGTCTCTTGCCTTCATTGCTTGATACTCGCCATCTACTGTTTCATTCATAATTTTTACTAATTGACCAGTTTTATCGTTAGATATCAATGAGTCCCAATACGACCCCCAAATTACCTTTATTACATTCCAGCCAGCACCTCTAAAACTTCCTTCTAGTTCTTGAATAATTTTTCCATTACCTCTAACTGGACCGTCTAATCTTTGAAGATTACAATTAACTACAAAAATTAAATTATCTAAATTCTCTCTTGCAGCCAGCCCGATTGCACCCATCGACTCTGGCTCATCCATTTCTCCATCACCTAAAAAGGCCCACACTTTTCTTCCTTCATCTTTAATCAAACCTCTATTGATTAAATATTTCATGTACCTAGCTTGATATATAGCAAGCATTGGACCTAACCCCATAGATACTGTGGGGAACTGCCAAAATTTTGGCATTAACCAAGGGTGTGGATATGATGACAAACCTCCAGGTTTTACCTCTTGTCTAAAGCTATCTAATTGTTTTTCATTTAATCTGCCTTCTAAAAATGCTCTTGCATACATTCCAGGAGCACTATGTCCTTGAAAATATATTAAATCTCCACCAAATTTATTATTTTTTGCTCTCCAAAAATGGTTCATACCAACATCATATAATGTTGCAGCAGATGCAAATGTGCCGATATGTCCACCAAGCTCAGGATGTTTTTTATTTGCTCGAACTACCATTGCTGCTGCATTCCATCTAATTAAAGATCTAATTCTTCTTTCAATATTTTGGTCACCACTAGACTTTACCTCAGCCTCAGGAGGTATTGTATTAATGTATGGTGTATTTTGAGTATAAGGAATATTTGCGCCTTCACGGTAAGCTTTGTTAATTAGTTCTTTAATTAAAAAATGAGCTCTTTGATTTCCATCTTTAGAAATAACTGCAGATAAAGATTCCAACCAATCTTGGGTTTCAAGTGGATCAGCGTCGGTACCATTAACTACTTGAATTGTAGATTGTTTTTTCTCAATTATAGGCTCAGATATAATATTCTTTTCCTGTTTTTTTTCAGTCATTGCTTCTTCAGCTTGTTTTATTATATTTTCTGTATCTTTTGGAAGAGTGCTCTCTGATGATGTTTTTGATGATGATGTAACATTAATCAATAAATCACCTTTAGAAACTTTATCACCAACTTTAACTGCTAAACTATCTACTTTTCCAGCAATTGTAGAAGGGATCTCAATACTTGATTTATCACTTTCAATTGTAACTATTGGATCATTTTCTTTAATTTGATCACCAGGTTTTACAAGTATCTCTATAACCTCAACATTTTCAAAGTCACCTATGTCAGGAACAAGTAATTTTTCGCTCATTTTTTAAAATGTTTTATATACCCAAAAAAACATTATTGGATTTTATTTTATCACATTAATAAGGTTTTTTCGTTAATCTTGTATTTTTATTATACAAAAAATAAAAAAATAAATGAATATTAAGCTTTTTAGCTTCTCTCAACACACATAGCTATTCCCATACCACCACCAATACAGAGTGCCGCACAACCCTTTTTTTTATCTTGCTTGGTCATTTCATGAATAAGAGTTACCAAAATTCTTGCCCCAGAAGCTCCAATCGGATGACCTAAGGCAATTGCCCCTCCATTGACGTTAACTTTCTGCTCGGGTAATTTTAATTCTTTAATTACCGCAATACTTTGTGCTGAAAAGGCCTCATTAATTTCAAATAAATCTACCTCATCTATTTTCCAATTTGCCTTTGATAAAGCTTCTTGAATTGAAGGTATGGGTCCTAGTCCCATTAATGAAGGTTCAACTCCACAAGTAGCCCAAGATACAATTTTAACTAATGATTCTAACGATTTTTTTTCTGCTTGCTCTCTAGACATTAACACCAAAGCAGCTGCACCATCATTTATTCCTGAAGAGTTACCAGGTGTTACAGTCCCATTTTCTTTAAATACTGTTTTTAATTTTTTTAGATCATCTATACTTAAATTTTCTCTAGGATGTTCATCTTTTTCAAAAACAAATTTTTTATCACCATCTTCTATTTGTAATTTAATCAGCTCATCTTTAAATTTATTTTCGCTATAAGCTTTTTCTGTTTTTTTCTGAGAGTTTAAAGAAAAATTATCTTGTTCATCTCTAGAAATTTTATATTTTGTAGCAACATTCTCAGCTGTAACACCCATATGATAATCATTAAATGAATCGAGTAGACCATCTTTTATCATTGTGTCTACTAATTTTTTTTCAGAAAATTTTTTATCTTCTCTATAATAAATTGCATGAGTTGCTCGAGACATATTTTCTTGACCACCTGCAATGACTATTTTATTTTCTCCTAAACTTATTGATTGATATCCTGAAACAACAGATCTTAATCCAGATCCACAAACCTGATTAATAATATGCGCAGGTTTAGAAACCGGTACTCCTGCACCAATTGAAGCTTGTCTTGCAGGGTTTTGACCAAGTCCAGATGTTAAAACGTGACCCATAATTACTTCATCAATCTCCTCTAAATCTAATTTTGATTTATAAATTACCTCTTTAATTGCTATTGATCCTAATTTTGATGCGCTAAGATTTTTTAACGACCCTTTGTAACTTCCAATTGGAGTTCTTAGTGCTGAAGTAATAACAACATCGCTGGAATTTTTGCTCATAAATTAATTAACATAATATTTTATAAGTTAAATTACATCAAAAACTTTGATATATGGGATATATTATTAAAAAGGACCGCTGGCCAAATTGGATAAGGCGCTCGGCTACGAACCGGGAGATTCCAGATTCGAGTTCTGGGCGGTCCACCAAAAAGGGAACAAAAATGTTTAATTGGCTTTTGAATGCATCTTTACAAAAATCAGTAATTTATTTTTTTATAATTATTTTAATTATTTTATTAATTTTAACTTTTGTATTATAAAAAATTATGAGCAATGAATTTGAGCAAATAAGTATTAAACCTGGATTTATGAAACACAATGGGGGTGTTTTATTTAGAGCTATTTCAGAAAATGAATATGAATTTAAATCTTTAATTAATGAACATCATTTAAATGCTGCTGGAATAACTCATGGAGGCTATTTATCTGCTTTAATAGATGCAGGAGCAGGAACAGCCGCACATAGAGCTGCAGGAAATGCTCCATGTGTAACTATCTCTTTAGATATAAAATTTATAGGCGCTTCAAAAGTTGGAGATGAAATTATTGGACATACAAAAATTTTAAAAAAAACAAATAGTCTTGTGTTTTTATTTTGTGAGCTAAAGTGTAATGATAAAATAATTACCTCAGCATCTGGGGTATGGAAAATTATTAAAATAAAGCCTTCTAATTTAGGACCAGGAGGATAAAAGATTTATTTTTTAAGTTGTAAAAAAATTACTGGTGATATCAAAAATAATCCTAAAATAGAACTCTGAATTCCTGGAGCAATGAAAAATAAAGAATTCACTCCTAAATACCAACGTTGATAAATTGGTACACTTTTTAACCAATAGCCAGAAAAACTTATTCCTATTAATCCTATTCCTATCATTGCAGAAATTAATGTTTGAAAAAAAATGTATATATCAAAACCCTGCGCTACCAGTAACAAAGATGGTGAATAAACAAAAACAAATGGAACCAATGCCTTGGCAATACCTAACCTAAATGCTGTGTTTCCTGTTTTAAAAGGATTAGAACCTGCTATTCCCGCAGCTGCATAAGCAGCAAGAGCTACTGGGGGAGTTATATCTGCTAAAACACCATAATAAAAAACAAAGAAATGAGAAACAATCGGTTCAATATTTAGTTGTGTTAATGCTGGTGCTGCAACAGCCACTAAAATTATATAAGTTGCAGTTGTCGGAACCCCAGTTCCCATAAAAATACAAGAAAAAGCGATTAATAATAATGAGAAAAAAAGTGTCAAATCTTCAATAGTTAGCAAACCAAATGGAATAAAATTTAGAAAAAAACTTCCTATGTCACCTGCTGTTTGAATTACAACATATCCTAATCGAAATCCAACACCAGTTAGTGTTACAACACCAACTATAATTCCGATTGCTGCAGCTGCGGCTCCAACAGCTAAAGTATTTTTTGCTCCTTGCGATAAACACTGGACGAGATCTTTAATTGTAAGTCTATTTGTTTTTTTTACAAAACCAATTAATACGCATGCTATAATTGAAATTACTGCAGCATAGTCAGGTGTACGACCAATCAAAATTAAATAAACTAAAAGTATTAATGGTGCTAAAGACAACCAGTTATCTTTAACTACTGATAAAAATTTTGGTACTTCTTCATCTTTTAACCCTCTAAGGCCTAGCTTTTTAGCTTCCAGGTGAACCATTATAAATATGCCAAAATAATGGAGTAAAGCAGGAATAAGTGCTGCTGCTAAAATATCTCTAAGTGGAACTTCTAAATATTCTACCATTATAAATGCTGCAGCTCCGAGTATTGGAGGTGTAATTTGGCCACCTGTAGAAGCTGTTGCTTCTACAGCTCCAGAAAAATGTGGTGGATAGCCAACTTTTTTCATTGCTGGAATTGTTAAAGACCCAGTCGTAACAGTATTAGCAATAGATGAACCAGAAATAGTTCCTAAAAAAGCTGATGAAAAAATCGCAACTTTTGCTGGACCTCCAGAATATTTTCCCGCTATAACCATTGCTAAATCAATAAAAAGCTGACCCAATCCAATTCTTGTTGCAAGCACACCAAATAATATAAATAAAAAAACATATTGAGCCATAACCCCAACTGCAATTCCATAGATTCCTTGATTAGTAAGATAAATATGATTTACAAAACCAACCCAACTAGCTCCTCCATGTTTTAAAGCACCAGGAAAATAAGGTCCAAAAATAGCAAACAAAATAAAGAGTACACAAATAAAAGGTAGGGTAAAACCAATTGATCTTCTTGCAGCCTCTAAAGTTAATACTATCAAGAAAGATCCAATTATAATGTCTATAGTTTCAGGATTACCAACCCTCGGAGCTAAAACCTCTGGAGGTAATAAGGGTAAATATAAGGCTGAAATAACTACTAAAATTGAAAGAATTATATCAATAAAAGGTGTGTTAAATTTTTTTTTACTATGATCAACTTTTTTCCAACTATAAAAAATAAAAACTAAACCTACAACGAAAGAAATATGTATTCCTCTATGCAAAATTTCTCTAATTGTCCCAAAACCAGAAGCATAGAAATGATAAACAGACATTAATGCTAAAACTAAAAAAGCAAAAGATTTTAAAAAATTTTTTAATTCCCTCTCATTAGTTTTAACCTCATATCTTTTTTGTAAATCAGAAACTTTTTTTTGTGAAATATTAAACTTAGACATGAAAAAATGCCCTAGATCAAAATAGATCTAGGGCAGTATATTTTTATTAATTATTTTATTAGTCCTGCTTCTTTATAGAACTTTTCTGCACCAGGATGTAATGGTACTCCTACTCCCGAAAGGGCTGTATCAGGTGTAATTGTTTTTCCTTTAGCATGTCCTACATCCATTAGCTTTCTAGACTCCTTGTTCCACAAAGCTTTTGTTATTTTATATATTAAATCAGTGTCCTCTTTTGCTGATGTAAACCACTGAGCACCAACAGCAACAGTATTAACTGCATCAACACCTTCATAAGTTCCTGATGGTATTGGACTTTCAGAAAAGAAACCATATTTTGAAGTTAGAGCTTTTGCTCCAGCACCATCAATAGGTACTAATTTAATATCAACTGCAGATGCAAGCTCAACTATTGCACCAGTTGGATAGCCAGCTACAACAAAAATAGCATCAACTTTACCATTTCTTAAAGCATCAGTTGCGGCCTTTCCTTTCAAGGCTTCTGCTTTAACATCATTAGTGCTTAATCCATTTGACTCTAAGATTAATTTAGCATCTACATATGTTCCAGAACCTGGCTCATCTAATGATACTCTTTTTCCTTTTAAATCTTTAACTGAATTAATATTACTTTTTTTTAAAGCTACTAAATGGATGTGTTCCTGAAATAAAGCCGCAATGGTTCTCAAATCTTTTGCGGGTTCCTTACCTTCCATTGTTCCTGTTCCAGTATAAGCCCAATAAGCAACATCAGATTGTGCAAATCCAGAATTTCTTAATCCTGAAATAATAGCGTTTACATTATCAACTGAACCTCTAGAAGAAACAGCAGATGCAATCAAACCATCAACTCCACAACTTCCGCCTTTTCCACATTCCCTTGAACCTGGAGGTTTTGAAATAGCATTGGCTATCATTCCTCCTACTGGATAATAAGTATAAGCAGTTCCTCCAGTACCAATTGTAAAGAAAGTCAATTCATTAGAGATTGCTTTCCCTAGAAAAGAGCCTGAAAGAAACAAAAAAACTGCAAATGTTCTAAATAATTTTTTAAACATAAATCTCCTTCTATTTTATATTTTTATTAAAAAGTAATTGAGCATACCATCTAAGAATATCGAATTCTAATAATTTATATTTAGGTACTTAATTCTTTTAAATTACTATATTGTTCAAGAGCTTCGGGATTTGCTAAAGCTTCAATGTTTTTAATTTGACTTCCTTCTATCTTACTTTTAACTGCAAGTTCAACTATTTTGCCACTTTTTGTTCGAGGTATATCTTTTACAACAATAATTTTACTTGGAACATGTCTAGGAGATGCATTTTTTTTTATTTGTAATTTAATTTTGTTAATTAATTCTGCTGTTAATGAATAATTTTTGCTCATTACAATAAATAAAACTATTCTAACATCATTATCCCATGGTTGTCCTACAACAATAGACTCTTTTATTTCTTTAAACTTTTCAACTTCTGAATATATCTCTGCTGTTCCAAGTCTTACACCTCCTGGATTTAAGGTAGTATCTGATCTTCCATGAATTATATATCCACCACTATTTTTTATCTCTGCGTAATCTCCATGGTGCCATATATTTTTAAATCTATTAAAATAAGCACTCTTAAATTTAATATCATTTTTATCATTCCAAAACTTTAAAGGCATTGATGGAAAAGGATTTTTACAGACAAGTTCTCCTTTACTATTTTTTAAAGACTTCCCTTTATCACTTAAAACATCTACATCTAAAGCCAAACCATTGTTTTGTATTTCTCCTATATTTACTGGCTGATATAAATTTCCTAACACAAAGCACGAAACAATATCGGTACCACCAGAAATAGATGACAAGTGCACATTTTTTTTAATATGCTTATAAACATATTTAAAACTTTCTTCTGAAAGAGGTGAGCCAGTTGAACAAATTGTTCTTAGTTTATTTAGTTTAAACTTATATTTTAATTTTGGTTTAAATTTTCTTAAAGCATCTACATACTTCGCACTTATTCCAAATAAAGTTATTTTTTCTCTTTGCGCTATTTTCAAAAGCAAATCAGCAGATTTAAACATCGGAGATCCATCAAAAAGAACAATAGATGCCTTAGAGGCCAATGAACTAACTAACCAATTCCACATCATCCATCCACATGTGGTAAAATAAAAAACGTTATCATTTTCTTTAATATTACAATGTAATTGATGTTCCTTCATATGCTGGATTAAAACACCACCAGATCTATGACAAATGCATTTAGGTTTTCCAGTAGTTCCACTAGAATATAATATTGCTAACTCTGTTTCAAAATCAAATCTTTTAAAATTAATTTTTTCAGTATTAATTTGCATTAATTTATTCCATTTAAATAAATTAATTTTTTTAAATTTATATTTATTTTTAATAAACTTTTTTCCAGGGTAATTACTAATTACAACACTTTTAATTGACGGGATTAATTTTAAAATCTCTGGAATTCTATTTAAAATATCTATTTTTTTTCCATTATAAAAATACTGATCAGTAATGAATAAAACTTTTGGATTAATTTGAGAAAATCTTTCTATAACTCCTTTAGAACCAAAATCAGGACTACAAGAAGACCAAATACCTCCCAAAGAAGTTGTAGCAATGAATGCTTCAACAGTTTCAATAGTATTTGGCATATAGGCAGCTACTCTATCTCCTTTTTTAATATTTATTTTTTTTAGAAACCTTGAAATTTTATTAGTATTTAAATTTAATTGTCTCCATGATCTTTCTTCTCTAAATCCATTTTCACTAATAAAGGTTACTGCTTTTTCATTGTTGTTTTTAGATAATAAATTTTCACCAAAATTTAGTCTGCTACCTGGTAAAAATAAATTTTTATAAAAAGTCTTTGATTTTTTAAATTTTTGTTTGCCTTTAGTTCCTTTAATTTTACTAAAATCCCAAAATCTACTCCAGAAATCAGGTGAATTTTTAATGCTCCAATTTAATAATTTTTTATAATTTCTATTAAATTTTATTCTTAATTTTTTTGAAATGTAATTTTCAAAAGCAAATAAATTTGAATTTTTTTTTACAATTAGAGAAGGTTGCCAAAGTTTTTTACTCATTTTATTAAATTAAATTACTATTATAGAATTAATCTTATTTATGGTAATCTCACTAACATATTAAAGAAAATGAGAACTTTTTACCCTCCGATTCGATCATGTTTTAGTCTATTTTTGTTCTTTAGCAGTAACAATATCTGGTAGGTGAAAAAAAAGAAGCACAAAAGATAGAAATGACTAAAAATAAAATTACAGCTGTTCTTGGTCCTACTAATACAGGTAAAACCCACCTCGCTATCGAAACTATGCTTTCTTTTGAAAGCGGTATGATTGGATTTCCACTTAGATTACTTGCAAGAGAAGTATATGAAAAAGTAATCAAGAAAATAAGTTTAGATAAAGTTGCACTCATAACTGGAGAAGAAAAAATCATTCCAGCTAATGCTAAATATTTTTTATGTACAGTTGAGTCTATGCCAATTGACAAACATCTAGAGTTTGTTGGTGTGGATGAAATTCAAATGTGTGCTGATCATGAAAGAGGTCATATTTTTACTGATAGACTTTTAAATATGAGAGGAGAAAAACTTACAATGCTGATGGGCTCAAGTACCATTAAAAATATCATCTCAAAATTAAATGGGGATATTGAATTTATAAATAGAGAAAGACTATCAAAACTCTCTTACGCTGGTCATAAAAAAATATCAAGAATTGACAGAAAAACAGCAATTATTGCGTTTTCAGCAGAGGAAGTTTATGCAATTGCTGAGTTAATAAGAAGACAAAAGGGTGGTGCTGCTATTGTAATGGGATCGCTAAGTCCAAAAACAAGAAATGCTCAGGTTGAATTATATCAATCTGGGGATGTCGATTTCTTAGTTGCAACAGATGCAATTGGAATGGGGATAAATATGGATTTAGATTTTGTTTATTTTTCAAATATAAAGAAATTTGATGGAAAAAAATTAAGAAGATTAAATCTTGCAGAAATAGGTCAAATAGCTGGTAGAGCTGGTCGATACCTTAACGATGGAGGTTTCGGTATTACTGGTGATTGTAAAGAAATATCTCCAGAAGAAGTAGAATTATTAGAAAATCATAAATTTGAGGAAATTAGAACTTTGTTTTGGAGGAATTCAAATCTTAATTTCAATAACCCAATTAGTTTAATAAAAAGTTTAGAAGAAAAACCTCAAATGGAATGGCTAAGAAAAATTCATGAATGTGAGGACGAAAAGGCGCTAAAATATTTTTTAAAGGATCAAAAAATTTTAAATAGAGAATTTGATAAGAAAACTTTAATGCTTTTGTGGGAATGTTGCCAAATACCTGATTTTATTAAAAAAACTTACGGAAATCATTTTGAGGTTATTGGAAATGTATTTAAATTTTTAACTAGCAAAAAAGGACTAATTTCTGAAGATTATATGAGATTACAGCTCATGAAACTTGATAAATTAGATGGAAATGTAGATTCTTTATCAAATAGAATTGCAAATGTAAGAACTTGGTCATATGTTTCGAATAAAAATAATTGGGTAGAAAATCAAATTTATTGGATTGAAAAAACTAAAAACTTAGAAGATAGACTTTCAGACAGATTACATGAGGAACTTACTAAAACTTTTATTGACAAAAGAGCAAGCGCGCTCGCTAGAGGTTTAAAACAAGATATGGAATTTAAAACTGAAATTTTACAAAACAATGACGTTAAAATTGACAGTCAATTTATTGGAAAGATAAAAGGACTAAAATTAGAACTGGATCTTAAAAAAGGTGCTTTGGAAACTGATATTAAATCTTTAAAAAAAGCCGCCAGGCAAACTATTGGACCAGAATTAGAGAAACGTGTTCAATTAATAATTGATACGGGGTTAATAAATTTGAATGAAGATTTTAAAATTTACTGGAATGATTTCCCAATTGCCAAATTAACAACAGGCAGTGACTATTTAAATCCTAATTTTGATTTAATCGTTGATGATATTATAGAACAAAACACTAAACAAAAATTAAATGATTACATTAACAAATGGATACATGCAAAAATAAATAACGTTCTTAAAAGTTTAATTGATTTAAAAAATATAAAAGAAAATAATTCATCAATTAAAGCACTGGCATACCAACTCTATGAAAATAATGGAGTATTAAAAAGAGACCAAGTTTCTGAATACTTAAAGAACCTAGAACAAAATGATAGAAAAATTCTTAGAGACTTAGGAGTAAAGTTTGGGAGATACCATGTTTTCCTTTATCAATTAATTAAGCCAGAAGCAGTATCTTTAAGAACATTACTATGGAAAAATTTTTATCAAAAATTTCATAATTTAAAACCACCAACGTTTGGTTTGAATTTTTTAGACGATAAAGAAATAAAAAATAAAAATTTTATGCTTTTGTGTGGATTTGAAAGATTTGATAATTTTTTTGTAAGAATTGATATTTTGGAAAGATTATTTGTATTAATAATAAATTCTAATTCAAAAGAAAATTCTGAAATAAAATTAGTTCCAGAAATGTTAAATCTTTTAGGATGTAGTAAAGATAATTTCAAAAAACTACTTCAAAAGATGAATTACAAAATATTTGAGAAAGAAAATGAAACTTTTTTTAAATATAATCCTACTAAGAAATTTAAAAAAATTATTACAAAGAAAATCTCAAATGAAAACCCATTTAAAATATTAAAAAATTTAAATTTGAGTTAAAATGTTTTTTAAAAAAGAAGAAATAAAAAATAAAAAATTTTTAACGAAAGTTTGTGCTTTATTAATTCATGCTGCTAAAATTGATGAGAATTACACAGATAATGAGGAAGAAATTATTAAAAAAACACTTAATGAGCTTGGTGTAGAAGATGAAAATATTTCTGAAACAATTGAAGAAGCAAAAATAATTGAAGAAAACTCAAATCAAATTTTAGATTTTACTAGAGAAGTAAAAAATTTGCCTGAAAAAGACAAAACTAAAATCGTAGAGTCTTTATGGTCTATTATTTACTCAAACAAAGATGCTGATATATACGAAACTAATTTAATGAGACGACTTGCGGGACTACTTTATATTGACAATAAAACCATGGGCGATATTAAGGAAAAAATTAAACAAAATTCAAAATGACATATATCGTTAACGACAATTGTATTAAGTGCAAACTTACAGACTGTGTTGATGTCTGTCCGGTTGATTGCTTTTATGAAGGTAAAAATATGCTTGTAATTAAACCCGATGAGTGTATAGATTGTGGCGTTTGCGAGCCAGAATGTCCTGTCGATGCCATAAAAGCAGACACTGAACCTGGAAGTGAAAAATGGTTAGAGATCAACAAAAAATATTCTGAAATCTGGCCTAACATAAGTGAAAAAAAAGATCCACCATCGGATCACGAGAAATTTAAAAATGAGCAAAATAAGTACGAAAAATATTTTAAAGAAAATCTTTAAAGGCAAAACAGACAAAAAAGTTAAAAAAAAAGTTTCTAAAAAGAAAGTTGTCAAAACAAAAAAAACTGTAAAAGTTAAAAAAGCTAAAAAAATAATTTCAAAAAAAGTCAAAAAAGTTTCTAAAAAAGTTTCACCTAAAACAAAAAAAATAAAAAAAACTGTTAAAGTTTCAGAAAAAACAGCTGAGCCAAAAGTAGATAATTTAAGAATTTCAAAAACAAACGAAGTTAAGCCTGAAATAAAAAAAGTTAAAAAACAAGAAACTGAAAAAAGAGAATACAAAATTAAAGATCATGTCGTTTACCCAAAACATGGAGTAGGCCAAATTAATGAGTTTAAAAAAATTAATATTGGTGGAATTGATGTTGAAACATATGTTATTAAATTTGAAAAAGATAAAGCTAATGGAATGGTCCCTGTAAACAAGCAGTCCCACCTTCGGCCGTTAGCAACGATTAACCAAGTTAACAAGTGCATTTCAATATTAAAAAGTAAACCAAAAATTAAAAGGTCAATGTGGAGTCGAAGAGCACAAGAATATGAAGCTAAAATCTCGTCAGGAAAAATATATGAGTTAGCTGAAGTTGTTAGAGATTTAAATAAAGGTGATGACCTTATGGTTGACCAGTCTTATAGTGAAAGACAATTATTTGAAAAAGCATATGAAAGAATTCTGTCTGAATTTCAGATTGTCTTGAACTTATCTTTAGAAGATACTCAAAAAAAATTGGATAAAGCGCTAAAAAGAAATTTAGGTGGGCAGCCTCAACCAGTAACAGCTGCAAAAACTTCAACTAGTGAACTACCTGTAGACGAGCCAATTTCTGATAACGACGAACCGATTGACGAGTAAAAAAAAACGCCTCTCACACAAACTGTAATGAGAAGCGTTTTTTGTAAAGAATACTAAGTTACTATTTTCTTCTTCTTTTTTTTGCTTTTTTCTTAGCTTTTTTCTTAGCTTTTTTCTTAGTTTTCTTTGCCGCTTTTCTTCTTTTCTTAGGCATCTTTAGCTCCCTTTTTTAGTTAAACGAATCAAATTGATTCGCTGTTAACATATTTTTATTTTTTTCTATAAGTTATGTCAATTCTTTAATTAAAAGTTAAATTTTATAAAAATAATTTTTAACTTTTTAATTTTATAAAACTTTTTTTTATTAATTTAGTTAATGTTTATGCGGTTAATAAACAATTTTAATTAAATAGTTTAATAGAGATTTTCTAGCTGATTTTTATATTTTTCTGTAACTTTTTTTCTTTTTACTTTCATTGTTGGTGTCATTAAACCATTTTCAATAGAAAAATTTTCATCTATTAATTGAATTCTTTTTATTTTTTCTAATAAAGTTAATTTTTTATTTATTTTTTCAATTACTTTATTTATTTTTTCTTTTTCATTTAAAAAATCTTTATTAGGAACAATTAAAGCAACTAAATAATTTTTTTTATCGCCATAAACCATGCATTGATCTATCTCGGGCTCATTTGTAATCATATTTTCAATTTTGGCTGGTGAAATATTATCTCCTCCAGCACTTACTATGATATCTTTTTTTCTATCAGTTATTTTTAAATAGCCATCATTTGGATCTATCTCTCCAATATCACCTGTATGTAACCATCCGTTTATTATTACTTTTTCAGTTTCTTCTTTTTTGTTCCAATATCCTAACATTACATTTTCACCTTTAACTAAAATTTCTCCATCTTCAGCAATTTTAACTTCATTTCCTTTAAATGGAGGTCCTACAGTTTCTACTTTTATTTTGTGTATTGGATTGCAACTTACCACTGGTGATGTTTCTGTTAAGCCGTATCCCTGAAGTGTTGGTAATCCTATAGCATTTAAAAATTCACCTATTTCTTTATCTAAAGCACCACCACCTGAAACGAAAGCTTTTAAATTTCCACCAAACTGTTTTTTTATTTTCTTTCTAACTAATTTATCAACTATAAAATCTAGCAATTTTTCATAAAAAGTCATGTTTTGATTTAATAGTTTTTTTCTTCCCAGACGAAGAGTTGCTTCAATTAATTTTGCTTTAAAGCCCGTTTGTTTTTTTAAATTCATGTTTATTTTGTTGTAAAGGTTTTGGTAAAACCTCGGGACAGCTGCCATAATTGTAGGCTTTGCTTCAGATATATTTTCTAGAAGTTTTTCAATTTTTTCAGCATAGAATACTCTAGCTCCTACTGCTATCTGTACAAATTGAAGACAGTGCTCATAGGAATGAGACAGCGGAAGCCAAGTTAAAAATACTGGTCTTGAGTTAAATAATGGTTTTGTAATTTCACACGATCCAACAACATTATTTAAAATTCCACCGTGACTTAAAATCACTCCCTTAGGATTTCCGCCAGTACCAGAAGTATAAATAATACATGCAGGAGAATTTCTTTTTAATTTATTATTTTCAATTTTATCGTCTACTAATAAATTATTCTTTAAAATAGAATTATAATCTAAATATTTTTCTTTGTTATTTAAACTTAAATTATTTGTTACTTTAGCTATTTCATCTAAAGTTATAACTTTTTTAATTAAATCTTTTTTATTAATTATATTATTTAATTTTCTTAGCATTTCATTATTTGAAACTATAACTAAGCTAGGTTCACAATCTTCTATCAAATACTTATAATCATCTTCTATATAAGTTGTATATGCTGGAACTGTAATTCCACCAGCTAACATTATAGCTAAATCAGAAACAAACCACTCAGGTCTATTCTCCGAAACTAAAAGACATCTATCGCCTTCTTTTATATTTTCTTTAATAACTTTTGATAATTTTAAAATATTCTTTTCAGTTTGCTCCCATGTATATGTTTTTTTATTATTTGGGTTTAGCCATTCTAAAAAAATATCTCTTTTATTTTGTTTATTTGCTTGATTAGCAAATAATTCGATCAAATTATTTAAATTATCTAAATTCATAGTTTCTTGGTGGGCGAAGAGAGAATCGAACTCTCACTTCTTGCGAAACACGATTTTGAGTCGTGCGCGTCTACCAGTTCCGCCATTCGCCCCTGGTATTCAATTAAATTATATTTAATAGTATAAGAACTAAATTTATATTAAAACCAAAAAATGTTTCAAACACTTTACAAAAAATGTTTAGAATTAGCTGCACATAAAAATTCAAATTTTTATTTAGGGCTTGTATCTTTTATTGAAAGTTCCTTTTTTCCTATACCTCCGGATGCAATGATAATCCCAATGGTTATTGCTAAAAAAAAGGAATATTTGAAAATATTTTTAATAGCATCGATATTTTCAGTTCTTGGAGGAATCTTTGGATATTTGATAGGTTATTTATTTTTTGATTTAGCTGTGTATGTAATCGAATTTTATGGTTATCAAGATAAAGTTGAAAATTTAAAATTGAGCATGTCTAAAGGTAATGGATTCCTTGCATGGCTGAGTATTCTTTTTTTAGCTGGCTTTACTCCATTACCCTATAAAGCCTTTACTATTTCAAGTGGTTTAATTGCATTTAATCTTCCTATTTTTATAATTGTTAGCTTAATTTCAAGAGGCCTGAGATTTTTTTTAGTTGTATATTTATCTTATAAATTTGGAGAATTATTTACAAAATACATGGAAAAACATGGATCAAAATGGTTTACCATAATTGGAATTATTATAGTTATAATATTTATTATTATTTATTTATTTTTTAAATTTAATGGTTGAGATTAACAAAACAATTACATTAAAATTAATTTTTTTAATTAGCATTATTGCTTTATTATCAGCATTTTTTATTGAACATGTTTTAGGTCATCAACCTTGTAACTTGTGTATACTAGAAAGAATTCCATACCTATTAGCATTAATTATTATTTTACTAAATTATAAATTTGCTAATCTTGAAAAATATTTCATTCTTTTTCTTATTTATATTTTTTTAGCTGCTACTATTTTATCTTTATATCATCTAGGTATTGAGCAAGGTTTTATTGAAGAATCATTGGTGTGCGATTTAAAGAATGGCTCTAATTTACTATCAAAAGAGGACATATTAAGACAATTACAAGAAAAAAATGTAAGCTGCAAAGATGTTACATTTAAAATTTTAGGATTATCGCTTACAAGCTACAATATTATAATATCAATATTAATTGTTTATTTTGCAACAAAAGCTTATTTGAACTATGGAAACAATAAATAAAAAGAAAGTAGAAGAGTTTATTAGAGTTGATCATGCTGGAGAACGTGGTGCTGTTAAAATTTATGAAGGACAATTGCTTGCTCTAAATACATTAGTAAAAGATGAATCTTTAAAAAAAACAATTGAGGAAATGAAAGTTCATGAAAAAGAACATTCTGATTTTTTTGAAAAAGAAATTAAAAAAAGAAATATTAAACCGACAAAATTTTTACCTTTATGGGATTTATTAGGTGTAGGATTAGGTTTTGGTTCAACTTTACTTGGTAAGAAAGCTGCTATGCTTTGTACCGCTTCTGTTGAAGAAGTGATAGATGAGCATTATTTAAACCAAATAAAACAACTTGATAATAGTGAACCAAAACTTAAAAAAAAAATAATTAAATTTAGAGAAGATGAATTAAGTCATAAAGATATTGCCTATGAAAAGGGTGCTACAAAAAAAGGTCCATACTCTATATTGGATAAAATTATTAAAACCGGATCAAAAATTGCAATAAATATTTCTGAGAAAATTTAAGATTCTAGTTCTACATCCCAATATAAGTAATCCATCCAGCTTTTATGTAAAAAATTTGGTGGAAAATTTTTACCATTTTTATGTAGATCCTCTGTTGATGGTCTATAAGGGTACTGATGCAACTTCATACCTGAATGTTTTAATAGTTTTCCACCCTTTTTCACATTGCATGCAGAACAAGCCGTTACAACATTATCCCAATTAGTTTCGCCTCCCTTTGATCTAGGTAATAGATGATCAAAAGTTAATTCTTCATTGCTTCCACAATATTGGCAGGAAAATTTATCTCTTAAAAACACATTAAATCTAGTAAAACTTGGCTTGCTTTGAGGAACAATATAATCCTTTAATGCGATAACACTTGGTAATTTCATATTAAATGATGGACTTCTTATAGTTCTATCATAATTGCTGACAATAATTACTCGATCAAGAAAAACTGATTTAACAGTATCCTGCCATGACCATAAAGACAAGGGGTAGTAACTCAAAGGTCTATAGTCTGCATTGAGTACTAGCGCAGGGCACTTTTCTAATGAAACATTTTGTTCAATAAAATTATTCATTAATTAATTTTAACTTAGTTAAACAATTTTATCAATAATAAGAGATGTTAAATTTTTTTTAAAATAAAATTTAAAGCTGTACTTGATGCTTCAATAGGAATATGATGATCACAATTTTTTATTAATAATGTATCAACCTTAACGTTGTTTCTAATTAAAAAATCTTTTGCTTCTAGTAAATGTGTTGATGGGACAATTTGATCAGCTTCACCATGTATAAGTAATGTTTCAGTATTATTTTTGATTCTGCTTTTTAAATCTTTTTGATTTATTATCTTTCCAGAAAAACCAACTATACATAAAAATTTTTCTTCAGATGTAAGACCAACATTTAAAGACATCATACATCCCTGACTGAATCCTGATAAACAAATTTGATTATTTGATAACTTGAACTCTTGTTTTATTTCATTAATAAATTTTTTTAAAACTACTTCAGCTTTGATTGATTGCTCTAATATGTAATCAGAATCCTCTTTTGTTAAATCAAACCATTGATAACCAGAGGGATTTATAGCACATGGCTCGTGACCATTTGGACAAATAAAGACTGTATTAGGCATATGTCTTCTCCAGTTTAAAGATAACATGCTAATATCCTTTCCATCACCTCCATAACCATGAAGCAAAATAATTACATTTTTAATTTCAACACCATTTTCTGGTTTAATAATTGTGGAATCTAGGCAAAATGTCATAGTAGATAAATTATGTTTTTTATGTCAAAACACAATCTAAAATAAAAAAATGATTTCAGGAATATTAGTAAAAGTTTTATCAATAGCTCTTTTGATTGCTGTAGGAATAGTTTTAATTTTGGGCATAGGCACTCTTTTTAAAGGTGGAGAAACTAGTAAAAAATATTCAAACAAATTAATGCAGTTAAGAGTTATTTTACAGTTTATTGCTATTATTGCTTTAGTTGGCTTTGCTTATTTTTTTAAAAATTAATTATATTTTTTTATCCAATTAATAAAATTTTTATCTTCAAAATCAATTGAACCTATTACTCTAGCAAATTCTTGACCCTCTTTATTAATTAGAATTGTTGTAGGGACACCTCTTAAAGAAAACATTTTTGCTAATGTAGTGGGTGGATCAAAATAAGGTTCAAAATTTTTAATTTTAAGATCTATAAAAAATTTATTAACTTTATCTAGAGTTTCTTTCCCAATATTAATTGTGAAAATTTTTATATTATCTAATTGTGGGTTGGCTTGGAGTTTATCTAAAGATGGCATTTCTTCTTTACAAGGTTCACACCAAGTCGCCCAAAAATTTAATATCAATAAGTTCCCAGTATATTCAATGATATTAATTTTTTGATCATTTTTGTCTAAAAAAATAATATTATCATGTGTTTTTGGTATTTTATGGATTACAATATTTTTAATACCAGGTATTTCTTCAGCTACAACATTTGTTATCAAAAAAATAAATATTATTAAAAATCTCATGTTAAATAGGTATAATTAAATATCATGACAAAAAATAAAAACAACCGAGCAATCTGGAACACGCGGATAAAGAAAAATGCATCAAGTTTGTTTCAAAAAGTCGGTAATTCAATAGATATTGATAAAAGACTTTATAAAGAAGATATTCAAGGATCAATTGCTCATGTTGAGATGCTTTTTAAACAAAAAATAATTTCATTCAAAATAAAAAATAAAATTATTTATGGATTAAAAAAAATTGATAAGGAAATAACAAACAATAAATTTGAGTTTAATAAAAAATATGAAGATATTCATATGAATATCGAAAAGAGACTTTTTCAAATTATAGGTGAAGAAGCTGGCTACGTTCACACTGCAAGATCAAGAAATGATCAAGTAATTACTGATTTTAAAATTTGGATGAAGAATTCAACCAAAGAAATAAATAATAACATTAATAAAGTTATTAAGAGCACAATTAATTTAGCTGAAAAAAATGTTGAGACTATTATGCCTGGATTTACACATCTTAAAAATGCTCAAGCTATCTCTTTTGCACATTATTTAATGTCATATGTAGAAATGTTTAATAGAGACAAAAAGAGATTTTCTAATAATTTAGATAGTTTAAATGAAAATCCTTTAGGTGTTGCAGCTTTAGCAGGAACATCATTTAATATAGATAGAAATTATACAACTAAGAAACTTGGTTTTAAAATACCTACAAATAATTCTATTGATACAGTTTCAGATAGAGATTTTGTTTTAGATTTTTTATACGCTTCATCTGTTTGTGCTATGCATATTTCTAGAATTGCTGAAGAGTTGATTATTTGGAATTCGGATGCTTTTAACTTGATCAATTTATCTGATAAAGTTGTTACCGGATCTTCTATAATGCCACAAAAAAAGAATCCTGATCTTTTAGAGTACTTGCGTGGAAAATCGGGAAGCGCTTATGGAAATTTATTTTCGATGCTTACAATTTTAAAAGGCTTACCACTGTCTTATTTTAAAGATCTGCAAGACGATAAGGAGATTGTTTTCAAATCTAACGACAATCTAAATAATTGTTTAAAAATTTGCGGTGAAATATTAAAAAATTGTAATCCAAATAAGAGTAAAATGTTAGAACTTGCTAATTCTGGATATATTACAGCCACTGATCTAGCTGACTATCTTGTGAAAAATCACTCAATATCTTTTAGAAAAGCATATCAAAAAACTGCTGCTGTAGTTAATTTGGCCGAAAATAGAAAAAAGAAATTAAATGAACTGACTTTAGAAGAATTAAGAAAAATCGAACCTAAACTTAAAGATGATGTATTAAAAGTATTTAATTTAAAAAATTCAATTAATTCGAAAAAATCTTATGGTGGAACTTCTTTTGATAATATTAAAAAAATGATAATGAAATATAAAAGAGAAAAATGATTAAAAAATTTACCATAATTATATTATTATTTTGTGCCGTTATTTCTTGTGGAAAAAAAGGTGATCCGAAATACGTAGATCCAGATAAAAAAGCAGAAATAAAAAAAGTTTCAGTTAACTTAGCTTAATGAAATACATAAATAAAACACTAACAATAGAAAAAATTAATCTCCAAAAAATTGCAAATAAATTTGGAACTCCATTTTATTCTTACTCCTATTCTAAATTAAAAGAAAATATTAATAATTTTAAAAAAAACTTCAGATCTTTTTCACCACTTATCTGCTTTGCAGTTAAATCCAATACAAATGTAAATATAATTAGAGAAATTAAAAAATTTGGATTAGGTGCTGATGTTGTTTCAGTAGGAGAACTAATGATAGCACTAAAAGCAGGAATTAATCCAAGCAAAATAGTATTTTCTGGTGTTGGTAAAACAACAAGTGAAATCAGCTTTGCTATTGATAAAAAAATTTTGCTTATTAACGCTGAGTCTTTAAGTGAAATAAAAGAAATAAATCGAATAGCAAAATCAAAAAATAAAAGAATAACAATTGGTGTAAGACTAAACCCCAACACAGATGCAAAAACATTAAGTCAAATATCCACTGGGAAAAAAGAAAATAAATTTGGTGTAAATAAAAATACATTCTATGAAATTATAAATTATTGCAAGAATTCAAAAAATATTGACTTAAAATGTCTAAGCGTTCATATAGGCAGTCAAATTTTAGACCATAGACCTTATGAAAAAATGCTTAAAGCAGTTAGTCAAATTCTCAATAAAACAAATCATAAATTTGAATTTATAGATTTAGGTGGAGGAATGGGCATTACTTACACTGATAAAAATAAAAAACTTAATTATAAAAAATACAACACAGCTATTCTTAAATTTTTAAGAAAACATAAAGTTAAAATTATATTTGAGCCAGGTAGATCAATTGTTGGTGATACCGGAACATTAGTGTCAAAAATAATCTATATAAAAGATAGTGGAAGTAAAAAATTTATAATATTAGATGCCGCAATGAATGATTTAATGAGACCTGCTTTGTATGGTGCGTTTCACAAAACCTTACCTGTTATAAAATCTAACAAAACATCTAAAGAACCATATGAATTTGTAGGTCCTATTTGTGAAAGTACAGATAAATTTGTTACATTAAAAAAATTTCAAGTGTTGAATGAAAAAGATTTGATAGCAATATGTGATGTGGGAGCTTATGGAATGTCACTTAGCTCAAATTATAATTTAAGACCTAAACCAGTAGAATTATTAATAAATGGATCAAAAATTAAAGTAATAAGAAAAAGACAAAAGCATAAAGATATAATTTAGCTTTTGACGAAAATGATAAGAAACTTTTTATTTTCAATATTATTTTTCACAGGAATTATTTTTATTTCAATAATTTTTTTACCATCATTTTTTTTGCCAAAAAAAGTTGTTTTGGTAGGGGGTAAGTTAATGGGCCATTGGGCCAGTTTTTGTTTAAGATTTGTTCTTTCAGTAAAAATTTCAATCAAAGGAAAAGAAAATATTATTAATAATGAAAAATTTTTTATAGCAGCATCTCATCAATCAATGTTCGAAACTTTTTATTTACAAACAATCTTTAACTCACCTGTATTTATTCTAAAAAAAGAATTATTATTAATTCCAATATTTGGCTGGTACTTAAAAAAAATAGGATCAATTTCTATCAAAAGAAATAAAGTTACAAAAGATAACTTGGGTTTTTTAAATGATATTTCAAAAATGATGGCTACTTCTAATAGACCTTTAATTATTTTTCCACAAGGAACTAGAGTTCTTCCATATGAAAGACCGCCTTTTAAAAAAGGTACTTCGAGAATTTATGAAGAGCTGAATGTTACTTGTCAGCCAGTCGCAATTAACTCTGGATATGTTTGGCCTAAAAAAGGTGAAAAGAAATCTGACAAAACGATTACAATCTCAATTCTAAAACCAATTCCTCCTGGTTTAACAAAAGAAAATTTTATTCAAATTCTTGAAAAAAATATTTATTCAGAGTTAGACTTAATTAATTAGCCCTTCATAGGCATGACAACAAAAATACTATCAAAATCACCCGGATCTTTTATTAACGCAGGTGAACCAGAATCATTAAAGAAAATTTCAACTCTCTCTCCATCTAACTGTGAGGCAACATCTATCAAATATCTAGAGTTAAAACTTATCTCTAAATCATGGTCAAACTTAACACTTAAAGTTTCTTTACCATCACCACTATTGGTATTATTTACAGACATATCTAGAGTGTCTTTAGATAAGTTGAATTTAACACCATCTTTTTTATCTAATGAAACAGATGCAACTCTATCAACAGAATTTAAAAATAATTTTAAATCTATTTCTAATTTTTTTTGGTTATTTTTGGGTATAACCTGAATATAATTTGGAAATTTTCCATCAATTAGTTTTGAAATTAAAATACTATTATTTAATTCAAATTTTATTTTTGATTTCACATTTGAAACTTTTACATCTCCGTCATAACTATCTAATAAAGAACAAAGTTGAAAAATTGTTTTTTTGGGCAAAATTATTGGATCAAAATCAATTTTTTCCTCTAATCTAATTTTTGAAATAGACATTCTATGACTATCAGTTGCTACTGCTGTTAAATAATTTTTGTCTTCAACTTCAGTTTGATGAAAATAAATTCCACTTAGGTAATGCCTTGTTTCATCATTAGAAACAGAAAATTTACATTTATTTAACAATTTCAATAATTTTTTTGATTTAATTATAAATTCATTTTGATTAAAATTTTCATCTGTTAAGGGAAACTCTGTTGCGCTAATGCAATTCAAATTAAAAATAGATTTTTCAGATTCTACTTGTAATTTACTTATATCTGTCAGAGAAACATTTATTTTTTTTCCTGAGTTGAACTTTCTTATAATATCATACATGATTGAGGAAGTTGTGGTTGTTTTGCCCTCCTCTAAAATTTCTACATTATTTAATTGATGTATAAATATTAAATCCAGATCAGTCGCGGTGATAGTAAGTTTTGAATTACTTGCATCCAAGAGAATGTTAGAAAGTATTGGTAATGTACTTCTTTTTTCAATTACACCTTGGCAATAATTTAATGCTTGCTGAAGGTCTTGTTGATTAACGTTAAATTTCATTTTCTTTATTATTGTATAAAATCTGATTTTTTAATTTATTTATATTATCAGCCATCTGAGGATCTTTTTCTTTTATCTTTTCAATAGTTTTTACTGAGTGAATTATTGTTGTATGGTCTCTGTTCGAAAATTCTCTTCCAATTTCAGGTAATGATTTAGACGTCAAAATTTTAGTTAAATAAATTGCTGTTTGCCTAGGCCTTACTAAATATCTTGATCTTCTAGATGATAACATTTCATTTTTACTGATTTTAAAAAACTTACAAACAATCGTCTGAATTAGATCTATAGTAACCTTATTTTCTGCTAAATTTAACAAATCCTTTAAAACTACTTTTGTTTCAGCAAGATTAGGGACTTTATTGTAAATTCTTGAGAATGAAACTACTCTGTTTATTGCACCAACTAATTCCCTTATACTTCCAGTTATTTCATTACTTATAAAATCTTGAATTTCTTTAGAAACTTGTAATTGTTCAGAATACAAAGCATTCAATTCTTCAGTTTTTTTTTCAACTATTTTTTTTCTTAGCTCAAGATCTGGCTTTTGAATATCAACAACTAATCCTCCTGAAAATCTTGATTTAATCCTTTCCTGAATCCTTGATAATTTGTTTGGTGATCGATCAGCTGATACAATTATTTGAGATCCCTTATCAAGTAATGCATTAAATGTATGAAAAAACTCCTCCTGCATAGCCTCTTTTCCACTTATAAACTGGATATCATCGATTAATAAAATATCCGTATTTCTAAAATATTCTTTAAACTTAACCATGTCGTTTGATTTAATTGATTTTACAAACTGATACATAAAACGTTCGGCAGAAATAAACATTACTTTATTATTTTTTTTAAGCTCTAAACCTATTGAATTTAATAAGTGAGTTTTTCCCATTCCAACGCCACCATAAATATAAAGTGGATTATAATGAGATATATTTTCTGAGACTTTTAAAGAAGCTTCGTAAGCTAATTTATTACTTGAACCTGTAATAAAATTATCAAAACTTTTATTTGGATCAATTCGATTATACTGAAGGTAAGAGTCTTTAATAAATGAAACATTTTCACTAGCAATGTTCTCTTTAATATTATTTTCTTTTAAAGTGATATTTTGAGCTTTTTCAACTATTTTAAACTCAATTCTAATAATGTTTTTTTTATATACTTTAATTATTTTTAATATTTGGTCTAAATACCTTGATGTAATCCAATCTCTAATAAATCTTGTTGGAACTGACAATAATAAGTAATTATTAAATTCCTCTACAAAAGAAATCTTTTTTAACCAGCTCTCATAAACTTCTAAGCCAAGTTTATTTTTCATTTCATTCTGCACTTGCTTCCATTCAAAGCCTTCAGACGAAAAATTATTAATATTTTTTGTATTTGTTAATTTATTCATAACTTAAGGGGAAATCTCAGTTAGAACTATTTAAAAAAATTTGCAACAAGTTAATAAGAAAAATAAAAAAAAAATAAAATCTATGATTGTGATTTATAATGTTGCAGATTAATTTTAGTTTAGGTCTAAATTAAAATTTAAAATTGAATCAAACATAGATTGAATCAATAAATTGATTGAATTAAAATTGAATCAAACATAGATTGAATGAAGATAATCCAAATATTTACTAAATCTAAATATAGTAACTTAAGACAAGTCTTAAATATATAATGTAGATATCAGGAGTTGTTTAAAAATTTAGCTAACGTTTAGATTGCAGCTATTTTTTTGGTAATTCTAGAAACGTTCCTAGAAGCATTTTGTTTTTTTATTATTCCTGTTTTAGAGATTTTCATCAACTCAGAGTTTAACTTTGGTAAAAATTTTAGAGCTTCATCTTTCTTTTTACCATCAATTAAAAGGTTCATTTTCTTAAGAGCGTTTCTAAACCTGCTCTTTCTAGCTTTGTTTACTGTTGTTTGTTTAGAAATTCTTCTAATTCTCTTAATTGCTGATTTTGTGTTTGCCATCTGCGCAGGGGTATAGCTTGAGAATTTATAGTGGTCAACTAAATATTTAACTATTTTTGACAAGAAACGCAAAAAAAAGTCGACCTATTTGATGTTATTTTTTTTTTAATAATACCTTTGCAATTCTTACGCTTACAATCAGATCCGTCTTGCTGATAAACTTTAAACTCCTTTTGGAAGGTACCTTTGTTACCTGAGATATCTTTAAAATCTCTTATACTTGAGCCTCCCTTGTTAATTGCCTGTTGAAGTATTTTCTTGGAATTTAAAATAATATTTAAACATTCATTTTTATTAAGTCCTTTTGCCTTTTTAAATGGATTTATTTTACTAGCGAAAAGAATTTCACTTGCATAAATATTACCTATTCCAGAAACAAATCTTTGATCAAGTAAGAAACTTTTTATATCCTTATTTTTTTTCTTAAAATAATTAACTACATAATTTAAGTTAAATTTATCACTAAATGGTTCAGGCCCCATTGATTTAAATCTTTTCTGTAGATCTGGATAATTTTTAATTATTTCAAAAAATCCAAAACGTCTTGGATCATTATAAATTACTTTCAAGCTATCAAATACAAACTCTGCATGATTGTGTTTTTTAGGTAAAAAAGGTGAATGATAAAAACTTGTATTAGTAAATTTTAAAGGTTTTTTCTTATCAAGAATATGAATTGTTCCTGACATTCCTAAATGGATTAAACAATAATCTTCATTTTGAAAATGGATTATCAAATATTTAGAAAATCTACTTACTTCAATTATTTTTTTATTTTTAAGAAAACTTTCAAAATCACTTGGTATTTTAAACCTTAAATTCCTGTTTCTAATTATTACTTTTTTTATGCTTTTTTTTTTAATCTTTTTGTGAAGGGATTGTCTAACAATTTCTACTTCTGGTAATTCTGGCATTTGATACTATATTCAGTATATATTTTTTTATGCAACAAAATCTTCAAAATAAAAAAGGACTTGTAGAAAATGTATTTAATCAGGTCTACAACAAATATGACTTGATGAATGACTTTATGTCTATGGGTGTACATAGATATTGGAAAAAAAGTTTAATAAATATGATGAGTCCGAGAGTTAGTAGAAAATTAATAGATGTTGCGTGTGGGACGGGGGATATTGGAAAGTTATTTTTAGATAGCACAAATAAAGATGCTGAAATTACTTGTGTAGACCCTAATAAAGGAATGGTTAGTCAAGGAAATCAAAAATTATCTAATTACAAAAATGTAAAATGGGTTATTTCTCCAGCAGAAAAATTACCCATAGCGGACAACTCATTTGATTATTACACTATTAGTTTTGGGCTAAGAAATACTAAAAACTTAAATAAAGCACTTTCAGAAGCTTATAGAGTTTTAAAGCCTGGTGGACGCTATCTATGTCTAGAATTTTCTAAGATTCAAAATTCAAATCTTGAATTTATATATAAAAATTATTCAAAACTCATTCCTATTATTGGTCAGTTTGTAGTTGGAGAAAAAGAACCTTACAAATATTTAATTAAAAGTATTGAACAATTTATTAATCAAGACGAATTAATAGAGTTGATGGAAAAAAATAATTTTCATAAATGTTCTTATAGAAATCTTTCTGGGGGTATTGTTTCAATTCATAGTGGTTGGAAAATTTAATGATTAAAAAACTTATTACTTTATTTAAATTAGGAAGAAAAATTGCAAAATCAGATATTTTAAAAATTGCAGCAAAATTTAAAAAACCTCCTTTAGCTGTAACGATATTATTCCAAATTTTATCTATTTCATTTGAAAAAAAGGAACAAAATAATTTAATTGAAGATGATGGTGAGAGGCTATCTAGGTCATTAGAATCTATGGGTACAACTTTTATTAAACTTGGGCAATTTCTTGCTACTAGACCTGATATAATCGGAGAAGAATTATCTTTAAAGCTAGAAAAACTTCAAGATAGATTGCCCTCTTTTTCAATTCATGAAGCAAAAGAAATAATTAAAGAAGATCTTGGAATTGATGCATTTAATTCAATAATTGATTTAGGTGAACCAGTTGCTGCTGCATCAATTGCACAAGTTCATAAAGCAAAAATAAATGACAATGGAATAATTAAAGATGTAGCAATAAAAATTTTAAGACCAAATATAAAAAATATATTCAATGATGAAATAGACGCGATGATGTTATTTGCATTTATTATTGAGTCATTTGTAAAAAAAACAAAAAGATTAAAACTTGTTGAAGTTGTTTTTTTACTTAAAGAAATAACTAATCTTGAAATGGATTTAAGATTCGAAGCTGCTGCAGCAAATGAATATGCAGAAAATACTAAAAATGATGCTGGGTTTAAAGTTCCTGAGATTTATTGGAATTTTACTAGTGAAAATGTAATGACTTTAGATTGGATAGATGGAATTTCAATAAGAGAAGCTGAGGAGTTAAAGAAAAGAAATTTAGATACTAATAAGATAGCAGAAGATATTATCCAACATTTTTTGAGACATGCTGTAAGAGATGGTTTTTTTCATGCAGATATGCATCAAGGAAATATTTTTGTTGATACTAGTGGCCAGATTGTACCTATAGATTTTGGGATTATGGGTAGATTAGATAAACTTAGTAAAAGGTTTTTAGCAGAAATTTTATTTGGATTTATTCAAAGAGATTATCGCAAAGTAGCTGAGGTTCACTTAGTAGCTGGATTAGTTCCTAAAGAAGTACCAATTGATGATCTGGCTCAAGCTTTGAGATCAATAGGTGAGCCTATATTTGGTCAAGAAGTAAAAGATATTTCAGGAGGTAAATTACTCAAACAATTGTTTGAAGTAACAGAAAAGTTTAATATGCAAACTCAACCTCAATTATTAATGTTGCAAAAAACTATGGTTGTTGTTGAAGGTGTAGCAAGAAAATTAAATCCAAACACAAATATTTGGACAACTTCAAAGCCTGTTCTAGAAAATTGGCTTAAAGAAACAAAAGATCCAATTAATAATTTAAATGAAACTTTAAAAAATACATCTGAAGTTATTAAACGTTTGCCAGAATTTCCTGAGATTATGGATAAAGCGAATCAAGCATTAACGTTTTTAGCTAGCGGTCAAATTCCACAAAATTCAAATTCATATACCGCTTTAAAAGATAAGAAATCAGAAATGATAGCATTTAGAAATCAATCTATTATTGGTTTATTACTTCTTGTAATTTTTGGCCTTATAGTATTTTAATTCCGCAAATGAAAAATTTGTTAAATAAGAAAATTTTATTCATTATCTGTGGAGGGATATCTGCCTATAAAAGTCTAGAAGTAATTAGGCTTTTTAAAAAGAATGGAGCAGAAATAAAGACAATCCTTACTAAAAGTGCAAAAGAATTTGTAACTCCACTTTCGGTAACGTCGCTTTCTCAAGGTAAAGTATATAGCGATTTATTCAGTGTAGAAAATGAAGCTGAAATGGATCATATTTCACTTTCAAGATGGGCAGATTTAATTCTAATTGCACCAGCTACAGCAAATACAATTTCAAAATTAGCTCAAGGAACAACAGATGATTTAGCATCTACTGTGGTTTTAGCTTCAGATAAAAACATTATTTTAGCACCAGCAATGAATGTAAGAATGTGGGAACATCCAACTACTAAAATGAATTTAAAAAAATTAAAGGAGTTTGGATATAAACTAATTGGTCCAGAGGTTGGTGATATGGCATGTGGTGAATACGGAGAGGGCAAAATGTCAGACCCATCTGTAATTGCTGAAGAAATTGATAAATATTTCTTAACTCAAACAAAAAATAAAAAATTTAAAGCATTAGTTACAGCAGGTCCAACTAATGAGTACATAGATCCAGTTCGTTTTATTACGAATAAATCAAGTGGTAAACAAGGATATGAATTAGCAAAATCATTATCCAAAAAAGATTTTGATACAACACTAATATCAGGTCCAACTAATCTTCAAATAACTAAAGATATTAATCTTATAAAAGTTGAAACAGCAGATGAAATGTTAGTTGCAATACAAGAAAATTTACCTGTTGATGTAGCAATTTTTTCTGCTGCGGTAGCTGATTTTAAAATTAATAAAAAATATAAAAATAAGATTAAAAAACAAGATAAATTATATTTAAATTTAGAAAAAAATATAGATATACTTAATTATGTGTCTAACCATAACTACATGAGACCTGAGCTTGTCATTGGATTTGCAGCAGAAACTAATGAGATTGATAAAAATGCAGAGGAAAAGTTAAACAAGAAAAATTGCGACTGGATAATCTCTAATGATGTATCAAATAAAAACATAGGATTTAATTCTGATTATAATGAGGTAACAATTCATTATAAAAGCAAAGGCGTTAAAAAAGAAAAACTTTCGTACAAAAAAAAATCTGGAATTTCTGATGAAATAGTTGATAGAATAATTGATCAATTAAATTAATGGCAAAAGTTCTTATCAAAAAGTTAGACCCTGCAGTTGAATTACCTGCTTACAAAACAGAAGGTGCATCAGGTATGGATTTAATGGCATTAGTAAAAGAACCCATAAATCTTAAACCGAACTCATCATGTTTAGTTCCAACAGGCCTTGCAGTAGCATTTTCTAGAGATTTCGAAATCCAAATAAGACCAAGATCTGGCTTAGCTGCAAAAAACAGCATTAGTGTTTTAAATACACCTGGAACTGTTGATAGTGATTACAGAGGAGAAATAAAAGTAATTCTTTTTAATCATGGAAAAAGTGATTTTTTAATAAATAATAAAGATAGAATAGCACAAATGATCTTAACTCCTGTAATTAAAATGCATCTTGAGGAAACTGATGATCTACCAGAAACAATTAGAGGAGAGGGTGGTTTTGGCTCGACTGGAAAATGAGCAAAAATTTAACCAAAAAAGAAATAGATAAATTTTCTAGACAAATAATTTTAAAAAACATAGGTCCATTAGGTCAAAAAAAAATTCTAGACTCAAAAGTTTTAATAATTGGAATGGGTGGCCTGGGATGTCCAGCGGCTGATTTTTTAACTCGATCTGGCATTGGGAAACTAGGAATAGTTGATCATGACATTGTTAGCCTATCAAATATTCATAGACAAAATTTATATGATGAAAGAGATTTAAATCACTTAAAAGTTATAACTGCCAAAAAAAAACTAAATAGAATAAACCCAAAAACAAAAATAAATCTTTATAACTTTAAATTGGATAGAATAAAATTTGAAAAAATAATAAAAAATTATGACTTCATAATTGATGGTACTGACAATTTTGAAAGTAAATTTTTAATAAATGATTTAAGTTTAAAATATAAAAAATATCTTGTGACTGGAGCAATTAGTAAATTTGATGGTCATATTTTTACTTTTGATTTTGTAAATAAAAATACTCCCTCTTTACGTGACTTCTATCAAGAGGAAGTTATTACTGATGAAATATTAAACTGTGAATATGAAGGAATATTGGGACCAGTAGCAGGAACAATTGGGACAATGCTAGCTAATGAAGTTTTAAAAAAGATATTAAATGTTGGCCAAAATTTAAATGGATTTATTCTTATTATAGATTTATTAAATTTAAGCTTTAGAAAAGTTAAATTAAATAAAACAAAAAAAAGTGAAAATAAAAAATTTAATAAATAATATTTTTATATTCTCTCTTTTAATATTCTTTATTAACTCAAGTAATGCAGAGGAAATATTTGTTTCTATTAAAAAAAATAAGGTTAACGTGCGCTATGGACCAAGTTTTGAATCTGACATTAAGTATGTTTACAAAAAAATAAATTTACCTTTAAAACAAATTGATGAAAAAGAAAACTTTAGACGAATTATTGATTTTAAAAATAACAGCGGATGGATTCATATTTCACAATTAAAAAAAAGTAATTCAGTAATAGCCACGAAAGATAAAGTTTTATTTAAGAAACCTACATCTTTTTCTAAACCGGTTGCTCAAATAAAAGAAGGCAGATTACTAATTATAGAAAAGTGTGAACAAAATTGGTGCAAAATTACATCAGAAGAATTTGAGGGTTGGATTAAAACGGATTATATTTGGGGACTAAATTAACTAAAATCAGTAGATAAAGAGGCTATATTTTCTTTAGATAATTTTGTGCTATGAGAGTACTCTTTATGGTCAATTCCAAGCTCAATTTCTGAGCTATTAGATTGAAATTTTTCAATTTGATCATCAGTAAAATTAAAATGAATAAACTGTACTGATGATGCTTTTCCTTCAGAAGAAGTTCTATCAACATCTTCTTCGGGGACTGCTTTAATTTTCTCACTATTTATTTTCATAAATACTGCTTCTTCTATTCCACCAACTTTTCCAAGAAACGCAGCCCTTGAGATAGGGTTATCTATTTCAAACATTAAAGTCGCTGTTAGTTCTTTGCCGTTAGGTATTAAAGGATTGTACGCAGATAACTCATCCTGAAGTTGCTCATCACCACCTTTTTCAATGTATAGCATTTCTTGTACTTGAGCTAACATTGTTTCATAACTTTCAAAATAAAAAGTAGCATAAGGGCCTAAAGCAACTCTTCTATTTTTTTTATAATCAACAATACTTTTTCTTAATTCACGTCTCTTTTCTATATAAACATCTAAAGGCATGATGTCTTCTTTTTGAATTTCTCTTTTTTCCCTAGGCATGATCATAAGTTATAACTTTTCGCTATCAATTCGATAGGGTGTAGTGCCTCATCATTAGATATATTTGTATCAACTTCTAACTGTTTCAAATGTTTACCAGCTAAAGGACAATCAGAAGCCATATACTTATTATTTTTAGTTTTTATTTGTCTAGCTGTAGGTCTTCCAACTTTATTTGCTAAATCATAAGTTTCTTTCATTACTCCAAAAGTTCCTCCATGACCTGCACATCTTTCAACTACATCAATTTTAACGTTTGGTATGAATTTTAACATATCTCTTGCTTTGATGCCCATATTCTGTGCTCTAGCATGACAAGCATGATGCACGGTTACTCCTCCATCAATCTCATTTAATCCTTCTGCTAATCCCTCATTGTTTGCAATATCCACGACATACTCATCAATATCCATAACATTTGCAGATAATTTTTTTATTTTTTCATCGTTTGGTAATAACAAAGGCCATTCAAATTTTAACATCAACCCACAACTCGCTGTTAATGTTACTACTTTATATCCTTTATCAATCCATTCGATTAAATCCTTAGAAACTTTTTTTGCTTGTTCAGTAACTTTTGGCAGATCTGCTTGCTCTAAAAATGGCATTCCACAACAACCAGGATAAGTCTCCTGAACCTCTACACCATTTTTTTTCAAAACTTTTAAAGCAGCAACACCCGTATTTTTTTTATTAAAATTTACAAAACAAGTTGAGTAGATAACAACTTTTCTATCTTTAAAAGTTGTTAGATAATTTATCTTATCTTTATTTTTTTTAAAAAAATTTGAAAACGTTTCTGAGTTATATTTAGGTAACTGAACTCTTTTATCTATTCCAGTAACTAGTTCTAAGATTTTTCTAATTAATTTATTCTTAATATTTGATGCCCAGTTAATTATTTTTGAGAACATGATACCAATTTTAGCGTTTCGATCTATTTGGGCTAATTGTGTTGGTACGCTTGGTAATTTACCTGATTTTTTTTGAGCTGTTCTATATCGCAGCATTAAATGTGGAAAATCTAAATCAAAATCATGAGGTGGAACATATGGGCATTTAGTCATAAAACACATATCACACAAGGTACATGCATCAACGACAGGGGCAAATTGATCGCTAGATAAGCTTTCAACATCCTCATTTTTAGACTCATCTATCATATCAAATAGCTTTGGAAATGAATCGCAAAGATTAAAACATCTTCTACATCCATGACAAATATCAAACACTCTTCTCATTTCAGCATCTAATTTTTCAGGATTTAAAAAATCAGGATGCTCAAAATCTATAGGATGTCGTATAGGTGCACCTAAACTTCCTTCTTTGCTCATATAATTAAGTTTTTGAAATTCGAATTGTTTTTAGTGGGCCACTAACGCCCACTAAGAAATTTGATTAGCTAATAGACTCTAAAGTTTTTTGGAATTTACCAGCGTGTGATTTTTCAGCTTTAGCTAAAGTTTCAAACCAGTCTGCGATTTCTTCAAAACCTTCTTCTCTTGCTGTCTTGGCCATACCTGGGTACATATCTGTGTACTCATGTGTTTCGCCTTGTACTGCCGAAGCTAAATTTGCTTTTGTTTCACCAATTGGCATACCAGTTCCTGGATCACCAACTTCTTCTAGATACTCCAAATGACCATGTGCGTGACCAGTTTCACCTTCGGCTGTTGATCTAAAAACTGCAGCTACATCATTGTAACCTTCTATGTCAGCTTTTTGTGCAAAATAAAGATATCTTCTGTTTGCTTGACTTTCACCAGCAAACGCTTCTTTTAA
>CACLRF010000001.1 GCA_902609235.1 uncultured Pelagibacteraceae bacterium | reverse complement strand
AAAAAATTTTTATTCTAAACAAGAGAAAAAATTAAATATTTTACTTAATATAACTCACGAAAACGATATCTTAATAATTACAGACAATTTATCAAAATATTATGCTGTCGATTTAAAAAATGGAGAACTATTATGGAGCAAAACAAACTTAACTCCATTTAATTCTCAAATTAAAATTTATAAAGATAAACTTTATATTGTTGATTATGAGAATATAATTCATTGTTTTTCAATAAAAAATGGAAACAGAATTTGGAGCTATCAAACAGAAAATTTTTTTGTTAAGTCGAAAAAAACATTATCAATTGTAATTGATAATGAAAAAGTTATTTTCACCAATTCAATTGGTGATATTACAGCTTTAGATGTTAATAAGGGAATTTTAATATGGCAAACTCCAACACAAAATAACTTAATTTATGCTGAGTCAGCATCATTGATAACCTCTGATATAGTGTTGGAAAAAGACTCTATTTTTTTTTCAAATAATAGAAATGAGTTCTATTCAGTTAATAAAAATAATGGTTTTTTAAATTGGAAACAAAAAATCAATTCAAATATTAGACCTGTCATTACTGATAATATAATTTTTACTGTCTCTAATGAAGGTTTTCTATATTTTATCGATAGTCTTCGAGGAAATATAATTAAATCAAATAATTTATTAATTAATTTTAAAGCTAAACAGCGTCAATTTATTAAACCTATTGGCATAGCTTTAGGTTCAGATAATATTTTTTTATCATTTAATAATGGTGTGCTAATCGTTGCAAGTATTCAGACTGGAGAAATCATTAATACTTTTAAATTAGATGGCAATCAAATTTCAAAACCATTTATCTTCGATAATAAACTATATATAATTAAGGATAACTCGATAATAGAATATAAGTAAAAATGTTTCTTAAATTCCTTAGTTTTATTGGAAGAAAAAAAGTTGTTTTAGATAGAGGCCCTTCACATCCTAAATTTGAAGAAGCAAAACCATGGATGAATAGGTACTATGTTTTGATGAGGTATAGACCTAAATGGTTTCCATTCAATATATTGATTCATGAGATCCTAGCAGATGACCATGGAGAAGGAGTTCATAATCACACATTTCCTTATATCACTATAATTTTAAGAGGTGGTTATTGGGAAACATTAAGTACTGGTAAGTTTTGGCGTCCACCAGGGTATATTGGCTTTAGATCAGCAAATAATTTGCATCGAGTAGATTTAGAACCAGGAACCAAACCATTAACTTTATTTATCTCAGGTCCATTTGGGCTAAGGAAAGGACCAAGATCAGAATATGGTATTGACTTTAAAACTAAAAAAAATTGATGCCAAAAAAATTTGAAAAAGAATTCATATCTTATTGTGAAAATCAAAATTTAGAAGTTAATCCTAATCAAATCAAAGTTATTAAAAAATTAGAAGATTACTATAATAGTAATTATAAATCATTTTTTTCAAAATTATTTTCCAAACAAAAAACTAAAAAAGGATTTTATTTATATGGCGGTGTAGGTGTTGGTAAAACAATGATTTTAAACTTATTTTATGATCATCTTGAAAAAAAAAAATTAAAAAAGCATTTTAATGAATTTATGTTAAGTTTTCATGATTTTGTCCATGAGCAAAAAGAAAAAAATGAAGAAAATGTAATCAATCAATTTGTTAAAAATTTAAAATCAAAAGCTTCATTAGTTTATTTCGATGAGTTCCAAGTAACAAACATTGTTGATGCAATGATTTTAGGAAAACTATTTGAAAAAATATTTAAAGAAGATATTAAAATTATTCTCACTTCAAATACTAAAATTTCAGAACTTTATAAAGAGGGTCTTCAACGTGAACAATTCATACCTTTTGTAAAAATAATGGAAAATCAATCAATCGAGTATGAATTAAAAATCGGGGATGACTATAGAAAATCTAATGACAATCAAAAACAAAGGTATTTTTTTCCACTTAATCAAAAAACCAATTTTAAGATTAACAAATTTTTTAGAACCATAACAAAGGATAAAAAACAATCTTCAATAAAAATTAATGTGAAGGGAAGAGAGTTTAAAATAGAAAACTTTTATGAAGGAATTATTAGATGTGACTTTAATCAACTTTGTGATCAAAATTTAGGAGCGGAAGATTATTTAGAAATTGTTAAAAACTGTAAATTTATGGTAATAGATCAGATACCCCAATTTAATGATGTGAATTCAAATCAACAACAACGTTTTATCACTTTGTTAGATGTAATTTATGATAAAAATATTTCATTAGCAGTTACAGCTGATATAAATTTAGATCAATTTACCTCTTCAAGATTATTAGAAAAACCATTTAAACGAACCATTAGTCGTTTGTATGAGCTTACATCGAAGGAGTATAATTAATGAAACAAGAATTTTACGATCTTCAAATTAAGACTAATGGTCAAAAGTTATATGAATTTACTAATGATACAATTGATTGGATTGGTCAAAATAATTTAAAAAATGGTATTCTTAATTTAAGTATTCAGCACACAAGCGCCTCATTAATTGTTCAAGAAAATGCAGATCCAGATGTACAAACAGATTTAATAAATTATTTTGATAAATTAGCTCCTATGGATAACAAACTATACTTTCATACTACGGAGGGAAAAGATGATATGCCCGCACATATTAAATCTGCATTAACAAATAATCAAATTTCTCTAAGTGTGAAAGATAGTGAATTGATGCTTGGAAATTGGCAGGGCATATATTTATTTGAACACAGATTAGAGGCTCAAAAAAGAACTATAATTCATCATTTTATTGGAGAATAAAATTAAATTTATTTTTTCTTCAAAGATTGAAACGCTTCAAGAGCTGCAGCTCTAGCTTTCTCATGAACAACAATAGGGCACGGGTAATCTTTGCCAATAATTGTTTTTATAGCTTCTTGATACTTTAATTCCATTTCCCATGGTTTATGAATAAATTTATTTGGAACATTTTTAAGTTCAGGAACCCATTTTTTTACATAATTGCCTTCTTTATCAAATTTTTCACCCTGAAGTATTGGATTGAATATTCTAAAATAAGGTGCTGCATCTGCACCACAGCCAGCAACCCATTGCCATTGAGCAACATTATTTGCTTTGTTAAAGTCTAGTAGACAGTTTCTAAAATGCTTCTCACCTTCAGTCCAATTAATTCTTAAATGTTTGACTAAAAATGAACCAACAACCATTCTTATTCTATTATGCATCCATCCAGTCTCATATAATTCTCTCATACCTGCATCGACAATAGGATAACCGGTCATCCCTTTTTTCCATGCCTTTAAAAATTTCTCATTTTTTACCCACGGAAATTTATCAAATTCTTTTCTATAATTACCTTTTAAAAATTCGGGAAAATAATTAATTAAACTATGTGAAAATTCACGCCACCCTAATTCATTGATATATTTCCTATAGCCGATTCCTTTAGATTTTATTTCATTACATTTTTGCCAAATAGTACTTACGTGAATTTGACCATGTTTAATGTATGGAGATAATTTTGATGTACCTTCGATTGATGGATAATCTCTAGCTGTTCCATAATCTTTAATTTTTTTTTCAATTAAATTGTTAAGAACTTTTTTCGAATCATTTTCAGAAACTTTCCAGTATTTCTCAAATTTTTTATACCAATTTTTTTTTGGTAAAATGTTTTCAGGCTCAATACTGTTTTTAAAAAAAGAAATTAATTTAATTTTTTTTTTTAAAACATAATTTTTGCTTGGGGGCAAACTAAGATATTTCTCTTCAGCATTTCTCCAGAATGGACTAAATACTTTAAAAGGTGTACCATCATTTTTAGTTACTTCTTGAAACTCATTTAGAATATTTCCTTTAAAATATTTGAACTCAACTTCGTTTTTTAGAAAAGCATCTCTTATTTTTTTTCCTTTAGCAATTACATCTGGTTCATATATCTTATTCCAATAGACAGAAATATTATCTTTTTTTTTAATTTTTGATAATATATCTAGCTCTTCTCCCTCCAATATTTGAAGATTGATTTTGTATTTAAATAATTCTGATTTAAATTCAACTAAAGACTTATATAGCCACCATTTTTGTGCTTCTCGTTTTTTATCAAAATCAGTTTTATTATAAATAAACAATGCAATAACGTTATCATGATTTTGACTTGCAAAAGATAGTGCAGGATTATGTTCAATTCTAAAATCTTCTCTGATCCAAAATATCGCATTTTTTTTCATGTGAGTTTATTTTCTGCCCTTAGATAGCAGTTGTTTGTAAAGTTTTACATCTGCATTACCTTCGCATCCTATTACCAAAACATTAGAATTTTCGTTAAGTTCTATAATTTTCTTAATTTTAGTATTATTACAAACGCCTACCAGGCTTATAATACCAGGTGCAGAGCACTCTCCACCAATTATTGAATTTTTACTAAGCTTTTTGTCTTTCAACATCGCTACAGTTTTAGCAATATTTCGATCACTTACTGACACACAACAATTGCTCGTTTTTTTCAATATTTTCCAAGGAATATACGACATTTCATTACATGACATACCACCCATGATGCTCTCCTTTTTAATTTTAATTTTTTTTAATTTATTGTGTTTTATGCTTTGGAGCACACAATCAGCTCTATCAGGCTCAACAATTATTATCTTTGGAATTCTTTTAAAATATTTTGCTACACCAGTAACTACACCAGCAGCCATACCACCAACACCAGCTTGTAAAAAAATATGGGTTATATATTGATTTGTTTGTTTAGAAATTTCTTTGATCATTATGGAATACCCTGCCATAGTAAGTTGAGGGACTAATTTGTAATCTTTTGTTGAAACATCTTGTACAATTTTCCAATTATTTTTTTTTGACAATTTCTTACATTCGTTGAGTGAATTTTCATAATCTCCTTTAACTCTTATTACTTTAGCACCGAATTTTTTAATTTCTTTAACCCTTGCATCGCTAACGTATTGACTAACAAAGATTTTACATTTTAACCCCAGCCTTTTCGCACCCCATGCTACAGATCTTCCGTGGTTCCCAGCGGTTGCCGAGGAAATGATTATGTTTTTTTTCCCTTTAGATATTTTTTCAACAGCATAAGCACCACCCAAAGCTTTAAATGATTTTAAATGAAATCTTTTAGATTCATCCTTATAAAAAACATTATTTATTTTTAAATTTTTTTGTAATTTATCAAGTTTTAATAATGGGGTTGGTTTATAATTTTTCCAACTGGAAATTGATTTAAAAGCGTTTGTTAATAGTAATGAAGGAACAAATCTTAAAACATAATTTCTTTTAAAACTAAAATTATTATTTTTTAAAGATTTTGTAAGTGTCCAGTTTTTAATACTTTTTAAACTCTTCACTTTAACAGTCTAAAGTATTTTGTCTTTCCCATTGAGTTACAGGTTTTGACTTATCGAAGTTTTCTATATTATCAAATTCATTTATTTCAGATTTTCTAAGTTTTATATAACTATTGATTGTTTCTTTTCCAAAAGCGTCATTCATTTCCTTATTATTTCTTAATAGTTCAAGTGATTCTTTAAGTTCATTTGGTAGTTTTGGCAGGTCAGGGTACTTCTTGTAATCTGCGTACATGTTACAATTTAAAGGTTCACCTGGATTGATTTTATGTTTTAATCCATTCAACCCTGCTGCTAACACACTTGCTTGTAATAAATATGGATTTGCAGATCCATCCATCAACCTCAATTCAAACCTTCCAGGGTCTGGAATTCTTATCATATGAGTTCTGTTATTTCCTGTATAAGATATACTACTTGGCGACCAAGATGCTCCAGACTTAGTTGGGGGTGCGTTAATCCTCCGATAGCTATTAATTGTTGGATTAAAAAAAGCAGATAATGAAGAAGCATTTTTAATTACTCCACCTAAAAAATTGTAAGCCATTTTACTTAATCCAAGTTTGTCTGATCTGTCTAAAAATTTATTTTTTTTTCCATCCCAAACCGATATGTGGGCATGACAGCCATTACCAGTGAGGTTTTCGAATGGTTTAGGCATGAATGTTGCTCTTAAACCATGTTTTTCAGCTATAGTTTTTACCATATATTTAAAAAAAGTATGTCTGTCTGCCGTTTTTAGACAATCATCATAGTCCCAATTCATTTCAAATTGACCATTAGCATCCTCATGATCATTTTGGTAAGGACCCCATTCCATCTCAATCATGCAGTCACAAATCTCTTTGATTAAATCATATCTCCTCATTAGCGAAGATTGGTCGTAACAAGGTTTAGATTGAGTGTCTCTCGGATCTGCAATTGAGTTTCCATCTGGTGAGATTAGAAAGTATTCACACTCTACACCTGATTTCATCGTTAAATTTTGTTTTTTTAATTTCTTTATTTGATTTTTTAACATTACTCTTGGGGAAGCTTCCACAGGTTTACCGTCCATCCACAAATCAGATGCGAGCCATCCTACTTCTTTATTCCAAGGTAATTGAATTAAGCTATCTTGGTCTGGAATACCAAACATATCACTATCTGCAGGAGACATATCTAGCCATGCTGCAAAACCAGCAAATCCTGCTCCAGCAGTTTGCATTTCTTTAATAGCATGAACAGGAACAAGTTTTGATCTTAGTACACCAAAAAGATCTACAAAACTTATTAAGAAGTATTTTATTTTTTTTTGTTTTGCTATTTTAAATAAGTTTTTAGCCATTGTTAAGGCTACCACAATTATTTGAAAAATGAAAAGATAGTTTCTTTATAATAAATAAAATTAACTAAAATTATAAGGATAATTGCAAGAATTACTCCATACTTTGCTTTTGGAAAAGCTACACCTCTCATTTTACTCGGTCTTAGATGTTCTTTTTTGTTTTCACTCATTTAAATCATTAAAAAAGGGCGCTACAATTGTGTAGCGCCCAAATTTTATTTTACCATTCAGTAATATTACTTTTATGGTCGTTAGCACTGTGTCTTTTTCTGGATAATGCGTTCAGCTCATCACTTTCAGATTTGCTTGTAATCACAGTCCATCCTATCCACACAGCAATTAACAAAAGAACTAGTATAAATTCACTAGATCCAGCTCCAGGATAAACCGATCCACCAACTTCTTCGGCTGGTTTATTAAGATGATCTATCCAGTTTGATACTGTTGCCATATTTTTCTCCTTTACCTGGTTGCTGATGAAACTGCTTTTTCGTCTTCTTTAGCACTTTCCATCATTTCATAGTCTAGTCCAGCTATTTCAACTTCACGCGGGATTCTTAATTTACCCATACCATTAAGAACTTTGGCGATGATATAGCCAGGTATTAATCCTAAAACAAAGAACATTATTATTGCACCAATAAATTGTCCTAGTGGATTAATTGTTGCATAAGTTGTTCCATCAAACATAGCCCCAACACTATAACCAGATGAAGGGTAACCATTTAAGACGAAACCGCAAATTACAAGACCTACAAAACCAGCATAACCATGTACAGCTACTGCTCCAACAGCATCATCAATTTTGAACTTTCGTTCAACCCAATAATGAAGTTTGTATGCAATAACAACTCCAATCATACCAATAATCAAAGCTTGAATTGGATGATACAAGTCGTTTCCTGCAGATGCACATATAATGCCAGCTAGTCCACTTGAGTAAGTCCAGAAAGGATCACCTTTAGCAATAACATATCCAGCCAATAAACCTCCTGACAATGACATCAAAAAGTTCATTGTAATTCCACTTAAAGTAGTTGGTGTTAAATAGATGTTAGTTGCTGTCCAGAATGATATACCTTCCATGCCATACTCTGGGCCAAGATCGTATATTGGGACGTTACAAGCAGCATAAAATCCCCAAAATCCAGTATAAATTAAGAACAATCCAATTGTTACTAACCAAGGATTTCTTGGACCAATGTTTCTTGGTTCACCACTTGATGAAAATTTTCCAATTCTTGGACCTAAAACCATAAGCACACCTAAAGCAAACCCACCAGCAATAGCGTGAATTACACCTGATGCATATGCATCATGATAACCTAAGATTTTAAGCATCCAACCATCAAAGTGCCATCCCCATGACGCATCTATTGACCAGAAAACAGATCCTATCGCAATTGCTAAAACTCCAAATGCAAAAGTTGTTATTCTTTCAATAACTGCACCCGAAACTATAGATGCTGCGGTCCATGAAAATAAAAGGAATGCTGCCCAGAACACACCCATTATATGGTCGTTAAGATTGATTGCCATAAGAGCATTTGTTGGATTAGCAAGATCATTTCCTCCAAATCCTCCACCAAGGACAAGCCCTGTGCTTTCTGTCATTATTGACGGAGCTAATCCAGGTCCAGTTGGAAAAGCCCAATAAATCCACCAACCAAACAAAAACCAAGTTACTGTCACCAATGGTATCAGCATTGTATTTTTCATTAGAGTATGTTGATGGTGTTTGTATCTTGAAGCTCCAACCTCATACATACAGAAACCAACGTGAATTAAAAACATTAGCACTACTGTTGTCCAGTAGTAAAATTCTGTAAATATAGTGGTAAGAGCACCTAACTGATCAGTCATATTCTCTCTCCATATTTGTTTATTTAAAGCCTATTAAATTTTATGAGTCGTTACAAATATAAAGAGAGTAAAAAAATCTAGTTATGAACACTAGATTTACAAAAATAATCAACTATTGATTGTAATATTAAAACTTTAAGTAAGCTTTTTTCAAATCAACAAGGGGATGTTTTGGAGACATTTGAAACTTAACTAAAAGCTCTCTTGCAATCATATCTCTATCTTGTTGGTTGTTAGGTAACTTTATTGAACTTGGAATAGTAACCCAACCATTTGCATTTCTACAGAAAACTGCAGGTCTATCCTCTTCATAACCCATATGCACATCTTCCAGCCAATTAAGATCATCCCATCCCATTGCCTCAATGTATTTTTTTAGAAAAGGAGTGATTTTGCTATAATCAGGTAAAAGATTAACATCATATCTGTAACCAATAGACTGACCAATCATTTTTTCTCTAGCCGTCTCTTTTTTTTTACCTAATTGACCCTTGACCTTTTTTGCTTTTGATACCTTTTTATTTTTTTTCTTTGGCATAGTTATCCCTATATTTTGTGGTAGTTATCAACACCAACTGTGTAGTTAGTTCCAGCTAATGGAACTTTAGCTAATGCCGATGCTTCTGACGTTAAAGCAGCCAAATCTTCTGGCTCTAAAGAGTGGATATTAGTTTTACCACAAGCTCTCGCTAATAGCTGAGCCTCTAAAGTCATTGAGTGAAGATAATTGTAAACTCTTAATGCTGCATCATCAGGGTTCAATCTTGCTCTTAATTTAGGATCTTGAGTTGCAACACCAACTGGGCAACGTCCTGTATGGCAGTGATAACATTCACCTGCTTTTACTCCCATCTCTTTTTCGAAGTCAGCTTCTGGGATATCTTTGTTACAGTTTAATGCAATCATTGAACCAGTACCAATAGCGATTGCATCAGCTCCAAGAGCTAAAGCTTTAGCCATATCTGCACCGTCTCTTACTCCACCAGCATAAATTAATGTTACTTTTCCAGTTTTACCAACATCATCGATCGCTCTCCTAGCTTCTCGAATTGCAGCTATACCTGGAATACCAGTATTTGCAGCAGCGATATGTGGGCCAGCTCCAGTAGAACCTTCCATTCCATCTAAGTAAATTGAATCTGGGTCACATTTTGCAGCCATACGTACATCATCATAAACTTTAGATGCGCCTAATTTTAATTGTATTGGCACTTTATTTTTTGTTAATTGTCTTAACTCTTCTACTTTTAAAGCTAAATCATCTGGACCTAACCAGTCTGGGTGTCTCGCTGGAGATCTTTGGTCAATACCAGATGGTAATGATCTCATCTCAGCAACTTGGTCAGTAACTTTTTGACCCATTAAATGTCCACCCATTCCAACTTTTTGACCTTGTCCAATAAATACCTCAATACCATCTGCCAATTGTGCGTGATGTGGGTTAAAACCATATCTTGATTGAATACATTGGTAATACCATTTTTCAGAATATCTTCTTTCATCAGGTATCATTCCACCTTCACCTGAACATGTAGCACTACCTGCCATAGTTGCTCCTCTTGCTAAAGCAGTTTTTGCTTCGTAAGATAGAGCACCAAAACTCATTCCCGTAATATAAACTGGAATATCTAACTCAATTGGATTTTCACATCTTGGACCTATTACAGTTTTTGTTTCACATTTTTCTCTGTAACCTTCGATTACAAATCTAGTTAGGGTTCCAGGTAAGAAAACTAGATCATCAAAAGTAGGAATTTTTTTCATTAATGCCATTCCACGCATTCTGTATCTTCCTAATTGAGCTTTTATATGAATGTCGTCTATTACTTCAGGTGTGAAGATAGCATTATGTCCTAATAAACTTTTATTTCTTTTACCTTCCTCGTGCGCGTGGACGTCTGCTTTCCCCCCAACACCTTTTCCATTTTTTTTTATTTTTTTACTTTTTTTCTTAGGCATTAAATTGCTCCCTTCTTCTCTGTAGGTTCCAAATTATCGTAATTCCAAAGTTTTTTACCTGCTACAATTTTTTTCATTTTACTTACATCAAAATTTTCACCTATTTCAGCAACCTTTAATTTTCTTTTCAGCCAATCTTGGTCATTTGATGTTAATTCCGAATCTACAGCATCACTACCATACGAGCCAATTTCTCCACCTACGAAAATTGTCCCATCATACATAGAGTCACCTAGGTTTATACCAACATCTCCCAGGATAATTATTCTTCCTCTTTGCATCATAAAACCTGTGAATGCACCTGCATCCCCACCAATAATGATAGTCCCACCTTTCATGTCAATTCCGGTTCTGGCACCAACACTACCTTTACAAATTAAATCTCCACCTCTAATTGCCGCGCCAAAACACGATCCAGCATTTTTTTCAATTACCACTTTACCAGCCATTAAGTTTTCTGCACATGACCATCCAACTCTTCCGTTAATTCTGACTATTGGACCATCACAAGAACCCATTCCAAAGTATCCTAAACTTCCTTCAAAAATTAAATTCAGTTTATTTAAAATACCAACTCCAAGACTGTGTTTACCTTGTGGGTTTTTTATTACTATTGTTCCATATCCTTGGCTCATTAAGTTATCGATCTCTTTATTAGCCTCAGGTGCTGTCATGTCTTTAACATCAAGATCAGTTCTTTTATTAAAATCTACATCGTATGTACCAAAGTAGTAAAAGTTTTCTGCTTCATCAGGATTAAAGAATTTTTGTTGAGTTCTTCCTGTTAATACTTCTGTGTGCATACCCATTGATTGGGCTTTTGATTTTTTCGAAACTGTTTTTAGATTTGCCATACTTTCACCTCCCCATCAAATGGATCATATGTATCAATTTCTTGTGGTAATACAGATCTAATTGCAATTTCTTCAGAACCCATAGCAACCAAATCATCAGACTCATATAACACCAATGGTTTTGCAGCCATTGTATCTTTTGCCATTCCTAAAGAGTCTTTTGTTGCAACAAAGTACGTAAAAACACCATCTAAACCTGTTAAAGATGCTTTCATTCCTTCTTCTAAAGTTGCTCCATCTCTCATTTTTTCAGCAATATAAACAGCAATTAATTCCGAGTCACACTCAGACATAAATCTCATACCTTTATTTTCCAAAACTCTTCTATTATTCCAATAGTTTGTTAATTGTCCATTATGAACTACAGATACATCACTAAATGGATATCCCCAGAAAGGATGGGCAGATTTGATATCTACACCAGACTCTGTAGCCATCCTAGCATGACCTATAGCGTGTGTTCCAACAACTTTATCTAAGCTATATCTATCACAAACCATTTTAGCGTTTCCAAGATCTTTAATTACTTCTAACGATTTACCCATTGAAAGAATTTCTACACCAGGAATACTTTCTATACGTTGTGAAAATTCCAAAAGGTCTTTAACATTGTAATCAAGTTCATATCTTAAAGAATAGGGAAGAGTTCTTTCTTCTTTAACAACTTTCGCGCCCATTTCATCTAATGTTTGATCTACAATTTTTTTTCTTTCATCATAAACAGACACATCTTCCATTACTGAAGAACTTCCTTCACCTACGTTTTCTCCAACTTTAAAACGCATAATGAAATTTTTACCATCAGTATCTCCATATAAAGCGTAACCTGTTGAGTCTTCTCCTCTATGTTTTAATGCTTGGAGCATACCTTGTAGTTCACTTCCAACATTTGAAGATTTACCTCTATGAATTAAACCTGCTATTCCACACATAATATTTATACCCTTTCTATCTATTTCTGTGACCTACGGTAGACAATCAAGATAAGTATCCAGATCCCATTGAGTTGTTGCGCCAAGAAATCTTTCCCACTCATCGTTTTTGTACCAATGGAAAACTTTATACATTTCATCAGGCATTGCAGATTTGATTACTTCATCCTCTGCCAGTCTATCCAAAGCTTCACCTAAACTTAATGGAAGTTTTTTAACATCTTTACCAGCTTTTTGCGCTTCGTAAATATTTCTAGATTCTGGTGCAGCTGGTTTCATTTTCTTGCTTATACCTTCATCGCAAGCTTTTAATAAAGCAGCACCCAATAGATAAGGATTATGCATAGAGTCAACCGATCTATATTCAAATCTTCCTGGAGCAGAAACTCTTAAACCACAAGTTCTGTTTTGATATCCCCAATCAGCATAAACGGGGGCCCAAAATCCTTGATCCCACAATCTTCTGTAAGAATTTACAGTTGAAGATCCTAGAGCTGTTAATGCTGGCAAGTGTTTCATGATACCTGCAATTGATTGCAAACCAATTTTACCTGGCATTTGCATATCTTTTGTATCAGGCATGAAAGTATTTGTTCCACCCTCAACATAACTAAATACCCCATCAACTCCTGGTAAAGATTTATGACCAAGTCTATTGACTTTAACCTTTCCACCTTTCCATAAAGACATGTTTGTATGGCAACCACTTGCAGAAACACCCATAAAAGGTTTTGTCATAAAGCAAGCAATTAAATTATGTTCTCTAGCTACTTGTGCACAAATTTGTCTGTAAGTAGATAATCTATCTGCATTTCTTAAAACGTTATCGTAAGTCCAGTTTAATTCTAATTGACCTGGTGCATCCTCATGGTCTCCTTGGATCATATCAAGACCCATAGCATTTGCATATTCTATTACTTGCATAAATACTGGTCTTAATGACTCAAATTGGTCAATGTGGTAACAAAAAGGTTTTGAAAAACCTTTACCTGACGGTGTTCCATCTTCGTTTTTAGTTAACCACATCATTTCAGGCTCTGTACCCACTCTTAATTCTAATCCATGTTTCTTTTTAAATTCATCCATGAAAATTCTTAAATTTCCTCTACAGTCTGAAGTTAAATGACCGCCTGGATTTTCTCTTTCTTCTCTATTTCTAAAACAAGTACAAAATACTCTTGCAACTCTTTTATCCCAAGGTAATTGAACGAAAGTTTCTGGATCAGGAATTCCCACAAGTTCCATAGCCTCTGGTCCGTAACCGATGTAATTATTATGACGATCTAAGAATAAATTTGCAGTAGAACCATAAACTAATTGAAAACCTTTTTCTGCAGTTCTTTCCCAATGGTCAGCAGGAATACCTTTTCCCACAACTCTTCCTGTAACTGATATAAATTGAAAATAAATATAAGTTATTCCTAACTCTTTAATTTTAGCTCTAACGTCTTTTACTAATTTCGCACGTCCTGGTTGGTTAACGTGTTTTTCTAAATCTGTCATTTTCACCCCTCAATGAATTTAATTTATTCAAACGTAGCTGAAAAATTTATTTGTGTCTAGGCTTAGAGTCTAGCTCCAAGGAAACGGACTGTTCGAAGTAGGGTGAAGTTCTCCCTTCTCGTAACGGTTGAATCTAAATGGTTTTAACAAATCACTTTCAGTACCAAGAATTTCTTTTGCAACAAGCTCACCAACACCAATCATTTTGTAACCATGATTGGCATCTGCAATCATGTAAACATTTTCAAAAAATCTATCAAAGATTGGAAACGAGTCTGGCGTCATACATCCAAGTCCACCTGATGGTCCTTTTCTATATAAATCTGATTTACCTTCAAATCTTTTTTGACAATGAGCTAAAGCTGAGCACCACATTTCACTAAATGCATCAGTTGTTTGATACTCAGGAGACTCAATGCCATAAGGATCAACATTCACTTGATCAAAATGTTTTTTGACTATGTAAGGTGAAGTACCACCTTGAACACCCAATCCTTCGATATCAGGTTTATAATAAATTCCCCAAATTTTATCTGTTAATAATTTTTTAGTTTTGTCTGAATATAACGGAGCAGTCGAATCTACATGAACTACAGGTGGTTGTTTTCCATCATTTGTTTTCAAAAAATCTGTTTCAACACCAATAACACCTTCTTGTAACATCCAGTATGTCCACATATCAGTTTCGTGCATTTTACCATCTTTACCTTTGATGTTTGCTGTCTTAGGTAGTTCTAACATGTTCCAAAAATCTCTTGCCCAAGGACCTGCCCCAATTACAACTTGTTCACATTCTATTATACCTTTATCTGTTTCTACTCCTGTAACAGCTTGACTGTTACTTCCTTTTTTAAATCCTGTAACTTTTACACCTTTCATCACTTGCACACCATTTGATGTAGATTTACTCTCTAGTGCTTTAATTGAATCTTTATTAAATGCGTATCCACCTTTTTTTTCATGAAGTACAGAAGTAATACCCTGTGCTTGCCAATCATCAAAAATACCCTTCATATAATTTGAACAATCTTTTTCACCTTCTATAAATACTGACTCGTATCCAATAGCTTTTTGTTGTTCGTAAATAGTTGCAACATCTTCGTGCATTACTTCAGGTGATATTTGTAAATAACCAACTGGGTTATATTTAAATGCTTTAGGATCACTCTCCCACACAGAAACTGAGTGAGCCATTAATTCTCTCATTGCTGGTTGGAAATAATTATTTCTTACAACTCCACAAGCAATTCCACTTGCGCCAGCAGCAGTATCTTTTTTTTCTAAGACAACGATGTCACCAGGATTTTTGTAAGTTTCAGAAAGTTTCCAAGCAGTACTTAGACCGTGAATTCCACCACCGATTATAACTACTTTAGCTTTTGAAGGTAATGTCGTCATATAAAAAACATTATTTTTTGCAAATACTAATTAATATAATTTTTTATAGAACTAAAAATTATATATATAATTTAGATATTTCGATTTTTGTGAAATTTATCGCTAATAACTTATATTTTTTAAGGTATCCAGGTATTCATTAAATTCTTTAATAAATGAATCACTAGGTATTATATTTTTTATCCTTTGGTCTGTTGATGTTTTTTCAAGACGAAAGAATCCTTTTTCACAAGCCTCGGTTATTATTAAAGCTGATTTAGGACGAGAAGTTTTAAAAAGTTTTGTTTTCAATTCTTCTACTGATAATTTTTTACCTTCTTTATAAGCAGACATTACTAATAACATCATATGATAGTGAGAAGGGGATTTTCTAAAAAAATAGTTACTAGCTGTATGAGATTGTCTCATTTGATCTTCCCAAAAATCTAATAACGTCTTTTTTTCTTTTTGCATTATTCTTAAGCTCTGACTCTTGATTTGGTTGGATCGTAGAATGGAAAACCAACAACTTTAGCACTAATTCTTTTTTGATGACCATCGATCTTACCTATTTCAACTTCAGTACCAATTTTAGAGTATTGGACATCTATTCTGCTAAGAGCAACATTTTTATTCAAAGTAGAGGATAGGCATCCGCTGGTAACTATACCAACCTGTGATCTTCCAATATGAACACAGTCTCCGTGGCCTGCTATTTCTTTTCCATTAAGTTCTAGTCCCACCAATTTCTTTTGAGGGTTAGTTTTTCTTTTTATCAATTCCTCTTTACCAATAAAATCCTCTTCTTTTGTTTTCAATGGAACGGCAAAACCAATCCCAGCTTCAAAAGGATCTTGCTCTCCATCAAACTCAGCACCAAATAAAATTAAACCTGCTTCAATTCTTAGTTTGTCTAATGCAGCAAATCCAGCTGGTATTAATCCATCATCTTTACCTGCTTCCATTAATTTATCCCAAACTTCGGGAGCATGTTTTGGATGACACCAAACTTCATAACCCAATTCACCAGTGTAACCTGTTCTAGAAACAATTAAAGGAATACCTTGAAGTTCTTCTATCCTACAAATTGTAAATCTGAACCAGCCCAACTCATCTATCGAAGGCTGTGTTGGTGGTGTAAAGATAATTTTTTTTAAAATTTCTCTGCTTTTAGGACCTTGCAAAGATACATTGCTAATTTGATCAGTAGAGTTTTTAACTATAGCATTAAAATTCTTTTTCTTTGCAATTTCTTTTAGCCATTCTCCACCATACTCATCTCCACATATCCATCTAAAACCTGTTTCGCTTAATCTTAAAAGAGTTCCGTCATCGAACATCATTCCATTTTCGTAACACATTGCAGAATATACAATCTGTCCTACAGAAAGTTTTTTTATATTTCTTGTAAGAGTGTAGTTCATTAACTCTTCAGCATCTGGACCAATTATTTCAAATTTTCTTAGAGATGATAGATCAATTAATACAGCATCATTTCTGCAAGCATTGTACTCATTAACTAAACCATGTTTGGTGTAATCGTTTGGAAGCCAAAACCCTCTAGCATCTACAAAATTTCTAGTTAATTTCGAAGTTTTTTCATAAAAGCCAGAATTTCTAGTAAGTTTATTTTCAGAGTCTGTTTTCATTCTAAAACCAAATGACTTTCTAAATTCTTTGTTTTTGTCGTATGTTCTAACAAATATATTAGTAGGATTCCATGAATTACAAGGATCTATATCACTTGGGCATGCGGTAGTTCCTATTGTTAAATCTTTTAAAGCTTTAAACATTACATAATCACCAGGTCTTGAATACGATTCATCAGAAATAACAGAATTTAATCCTCCAGCAGAGGTGTTAAAAAATAAATTAATTGCATGCCAACCTTTTTGTTTTTGAACACCGTATTTCAACATACTTTCAGTTAAATTATCCGAACAATTTGGATGACCAAAATATCCCGCGTCTTCATAATATTTTGAAGTACAAGCAAGATTAAAAGTATCGTGTTTACCTACAGTATCTCTTATTACTTCAACAAGTGGCTCATGATCTGTGTCATAAAATTTAGAAAACAAACCTGGTCCTGGGAAAGTATTACCCATGAATGTTCTCGTGGTTTGCCAGTCTAATCCTTTTTCAATTCCTTTTTCTAATTTTCTTGTATCAAATGCCACAAAGTCAGAACATTGTCTGCCAGTTGGACTTATCACTTGAATATAATCTCCTTCTTTAACCTCATAAGATATACAACTTTCTTTATTTATATTTTTTTCATAAACAGGTTCGAAAACAGGATCAGGAATTACATTTAATTCCTTATCATTAACAATTTTAGCTCTTTTAACAAATATAGTTAAATCAGTTGGTGGGATTTGTTTTGTAACATCCATATCTTCGCCAGGTGCTGAAAAAATTGCGTAACATTTATCTTTTGATTTTAATTTAATTTTTTCACCAGGCTCTGTGTCTAGATCAAATATAATTGATGATTTTGAATTAGAAATTTTTAAATTTCTTTTGTTTAATTGATAGTTGGTAGCTAAAATTGTTTCATCATTGCCACTAAGAATATTTCTAATGAAGTTTTTTTCATTATTTGATTTTAGATTTAATATTCCAGCATCTGAATTTCCATCTTTATCAAAACAAATTATCTCACATATTTGATTACCCTCATTATTGATTATTTCTATTTCATCATCAGGAAAAATTTGAAAACCAGTTAGACCACCACCATTAACAACATGTCTTTCAACTCCAGGTGGTAAAATATTTAAACCAGGATATTTGATATCTTTGCTTGTTCCTAACATTTTAATTTTTAAATATTGTTATATTTTTTATCATCATTTTTATTGTTTAAATATATATATATTTTTTAGAACTAATAACTCTTTACCTACCTATTCTTTTTGTCATAGACTGTTGATTTTAATTTAAATAGAGGGGTATACATGAAAAAAATAATATCATTACTATCTGCTCTAGTTATTTCTGTAGTAAGTTTTGCAGGAGTTTCTAACGCTGATAGCAAGAAGCCTATCGTTATCCCAACTCATAACTGGTCAAGTCAAATTGTAATGGCTTATGTTATTGGTGGAATTTTCGAAAGTATGGGTAATAACGTAAAATACGTAAACGCTGATTCGCAAGCAGTTTATGAGTCAATTAGAATTGGGGACGTAACTATATCTCACGAGGTATGGGAATCTGCATTCGGAAAATCGTTTACTACTGCTTTAGATAAAGGTGGTTTGTTAGATTGGGGTGATCATGAAGCAAGAACTCTTGAGGATATGGGATATCCAAACTGGGTTGCTGAAAAAGGATTATGCCCAGGTTTACCAGACTGGACAGCTTTAAAAAATCCAGATTGTGCTAAAAACTTTACAACACCTGACTCTCCAGATGGAAAAGGAAGAATGTTGGAAGGTCCACAAACTTGGCATGGTGACTTAATTCCTCAAAGAGTTGACGCTTTAGGTTTAGGTGATCTTTGGTGGGTTAAATTTGCTGGAAGTGCAGATGCACTTTGGGCAGAGTTATCTGCAGCTGAAAAAGAAGGAAGAGGAACAATTATATTCAACTGGACACCAAACTTTACAGATGGTGCTGGTTTTACATTTATTGACTTCCCTCCATACACAGCTGGTTGCAGACCAGAAGATGGTGGAGATGGTAAATGTGGTTCTCCCGATGGATACTTGAAAAAAGCAGTTCATGAGGACTTCCCAAAAACTCATCCTGATGCAGCAAAAACCTTTAAAAAAATGTCGTTCTCTACAAGTCAAATTGGTGCAATGGCGGCTTTAGTTGATGTTGACAAAATGACTCACGAGGATGCTGCAAAAAAATGGTTGGCTGATAATAAGAAAGTGTGGGAAGAATTTACACACGATCATTAAGGTTAAACATAATATAAATTTAAAATCTCCCCCAACTATGTTGGGGGGGATTTTTTTTTAAATTATAATTATTTATGATTAAACAAATTTCACTAGTTATAATATTAAATCTATTATTTATTAATTTATCATTCGCAAAAGACGTTAACATTCAAGAAAATATTAAACTTTCATTTGTATGTGATTTAGATAAAAAAATAATAAAAAATTCAGAATATAATTATCAAACTTTTTTAGCAAAAGATTTAGATGATAAGAATTTAGATCAATTTAAAATAGAGGCAATAAAACCCAAAAAACTTTTTATAGATGGGTTGTCTTTATTTCTTTCAAAATCTGAAAAATTAACTGTTAAGATTGTTAATAAAGATGTTATTTTATTTAAAGCTTTTGATGAAGAAAAAAATTATTCAGAATCCGCAATAGTAACAAGAAAATCAGGTGAATTGATCCACGAAATTACTAAAAATGTTAAAAGAGAAAACTCGGAAAAATATATATTTTTCTATTCATGTAAAAAAAGTGAAAAAAAAGTCTAATTTTTTTTTTAAATGATTTTATGTAAAATATAAATATGAAAAAATTTATCATTAGTATTCTTTTAGGGCTATTAATCTCATCCTCTGTTTTAGCAAGAAGCACTGGTTGTAAAGAAGGCAATTGTGAAAACGGTTATGGTAAATGGGTTTATACAGATAAAACTACTTATGAAGGACAATGGGTTAGTACAAAAAAACAAGGTCAAGGTGTCGAAACATGGCCTAATGGCTATATTTACAAAGGGGAATTTAAAAATAGTGAATGGAGTGGACAAGGAACTTTAATTTTTCCAGACGGTTCTACTTATGAAGGAGAGTGGTCTAAAGGTTTTATGAATGGCCAAGGAACATTTACATGGGCAGATGGAAAAAAAAAATCAGGTATTTGGAAGAACGGTAAGTTACAAGAATAATGTCAAAAGAAAATTACATTAATAAAATAAAAGATTTACCCGAGTCTCTAAGGCAATTTATTGGCCTCATAATTATTACCCTTTTAGTAATTATGTCTTTTAGCATTTTAAATGGAATTTTTGGTCAGGGTGATGATTTGGTAAAAAGAATGAAGTTAGAAGAGGAAAGAATTGCTGAGGAAAAAAAACTTAGCGAATTAATTTCCCAATTACCTTCGGGAATATTAGTCTCATTTGATGGTACAGATCACTATAAATTGACGGATGAGGTATATGAACAGGTATGTAAGTCTACAAAACTAATTCCACAAAGAGCAATAATGGGTGCAAATTTTTTAAATTTTAGAGCACATGAGCTTTATACTATTAATGGAAATAAAATTGATGAAACTTTCGTAAAATGGGACAAAGAAAAAGGCAAATGTTTTGCTGGTTTTACCGTTAGTGGAAATAACGTAGGAGTTGATGAAAGTATTACTATAAGTGGAGAAGCTTTAAGTTTTTTAAGTACTGGGATTGATACTAGAGTTTATTTTATTAAAAATTTTTAATGAAGGAAGGTAACAATTATTAACATTTTAATTTTATTGATTTTAAGATAACTTTAAAAATCTATGTCTGAAACTGTAATCAAATGTGAATCGGTTTATAAAATTTTTGGAGAAAATGCCAAAAAAATGCTTGAAGAATCTAACGGCAATGTAGATGCAAAAACTTTTCAAGAAAAAGGATGTATAGTTGGAGTTAACAATGCTTCTTTTGAAGTTGCAAAAGGAGAAATGTTAGTAGTAATGGGTTTATCTGGTTCAGGTAAATCAACACTTCTTAGATGCATTTCAAGATTAACGGATGCTACTGGTGGAAAAATTTTTATTGAAGGTCAAGATTTATTAGAATTAAATAATAAAGAGCTTATTGAGCTTAGACGAAATAAAATGGGAATGGTGTTTCAAAGCTTTGCTTTGTTACCTCATAAAACAGTTGTTGAAAATATTGCTTTTCCACTTCAGATAAAAGGCACTAATACAGAAAAGAGTATTAGTAGAGCAATGGAAATGGTAAAACTAGTTGGACTAGATGGAAGAGAGAATTATTTCCCAAGAGAACTTTCAGGTGGACAACAACAAAGGGTAGGAATCGCAAGGTCATTAGCAGTAGAGCCTGATATATGGTTTTTAGATGAACCTTTTTCTGCATTAGATCCATTGATTAGAAAAGAAATGCAAGATGAGTTTTTAAGACTTCAGGAAAAATTACAGAAAACTATCATGTTCATTACTCATGATTTTGATGAGGCATTAAAGTTAGCTGATCGAATAGCAATCATGAAAGATGGTATAATTGAACAATTAGATACACCCGCCAATATCGTACTAAATCCAGCAACTGAATATGTAAGAAAGTTTACTGAAGAAGTACCGAGAGAGAAAGTTTTGATTATTGAGGATGTAATGGATGCTTCAAGTAAAGATAATTTAGGAGATTTAAAAGTATCAAAAGATGAAATTATAGAAAATGTTGCGGAAAAAATACTTACTCAAGAAAAATTAGTAGGAGTAGTTGACTCAAATAATAATATTGTAGGATCAATTAAACCTTCAAAAATAATAGATACAGTTTTTGGAGGAAGAAAAAACGGTAGTTAAACTATGGAGTATTTAAAAAAATATCCAAAATTATTTCAATGGCTATTTTTGTTAATTGTATTTTTTGGTTTATGTTTTGCTATCGATGTTCCTGAAACCTACAAATTTATAAGAGGTCAGGCTGAATTTGTTAAAGATCCAAACCAAAGTGTTTACTTTTTTCTAGGTAAAGAGGTTAGGTATTATGCCTTTGATGTATTTTGGAGGTTGCCTCCACTTCTAGGATGGCTGCCTATTTGGATTAACGACTCTTTATTTTTCTTAATGAATGAGTGGATGCCAATGGAATTTTGGAATGAAGATACTCAAGAGTTTAAAACTCGACCACTACTTTTGCAGATAAGTAGAAATTTAACTGCATTTATGACCTTTTTAATTGAATTAATTAGAGAGATTTTGCTTGGAGGTTTAGAAACTATTGTTGCATTTACTAGCTGGGATTTTATTGATGCTTATCCTTGGTTAGAGTTACCGGGTTTGCCTTGGACTATTGTTGCTGCTGGAGCAGCAATATTATCTTATAAATTAAGTGGAAAAGGGTTGGCTTTGTTTGCAGGTTTAACAATGATCTATATTTCTATATTTGGTCAATGGAAACCTTCAATGCAAACACTTTCTTTTATACTTGTTGCAGCTCCACTTTCATTTATTTTTGGTTTAGGCCTGGGTATTGCAGCTTACAAAAGTAAACGTGTTGAAAAAGCATTGTACCCAATTCTTCTAGTGATGCAGACTATGCCACAATACGCTGTATTAGTTCCCGCACTTGTTCTATTTGGAGTTGGTGATCATGCTGCTGTAATCATTACGATGGTTGTTGCAGTCCCACCAATGATATTATTAACAATATTGGGTTTAAGAGCTATACCACCAGAAGTTATTGAAGCTGGAAGAATGAGTGGCTGTACTAATTGGCAGTTAATGTTAAAGGTACTAATTCCAACAGCAAGACGAGATATTTTAATTGGAGTTAACCAAGTAATAATGGTTTGTTTTTCAATGGCAGTTATATCTGCGTTTATTGGTGCCAAGGGTTTGGGATTTAATTTATTATTAGCTTTGAACCAACTTAATATCGGATTAGCTTTGGAAGCAGGATTGTGTATTAGTTTAATTGCAATTCTTCTTGATAAAATGTCTTTAGCTTGGGCAAATAAACAAACAGATTATTTTGGTAATCTGACATTTTTCCAAAGAAATAAAAACGTAATATTTTTTGCAATTTCATTCGTAATTGGAATAATTCTTGCATATGTTGGGACTTTTATTTTCAAAGGTAGTTTTAATTACTTGTTTGAAATTCCCCATAATAAGGGAATATCAACAGCAGATTTTTGGAATAAAGGAGTTGATTGGATTTTTGATACTTTCTTCGTGTATATCAAAGCATTCAATACATGGTTAATTCAAGATGTGCTTCAGCCAATGAGGGCTTTATATTTAAGAATGCCTGCAGTTGCTACATTAGTACTTGCGGTTGGTGCAGGATATTTAATTGGAGGAATTCGATCAGCATTGGTAGTTGCTGCTTTGACTTTATTTATTGCATTAAGCCCATGGTGGGATAGAGCGTTAGTTACATTATATATGGCAACTTTTGGAGTAGTTATTTCTTGTTTAATAGGATTTACAGTTGGAACATTATGTTTTCAAAATAAAAAATCTGCAGCGTTTATGCTCGGTGTTTGTGATATATTTCAAACATTCCCATCATTTGTATATCTAATTCCTGTAATGATGCTTTTTGGAATTACAGATACTTCTGTATTAATTGCAGTAATTGTTTATGCCACAATTCCTGCAACAAGATACACCATTGAGGGTTTAAGAAGTGTCCCTGTCGGCTTACATGAAGCTGCAACAATGTCTGGTGTAAATAAATTTCAAAGATTAACAAAAATTGAGTTTCCATTAGCATTTCCACACATGATGCTTGGTTTAAATCAAACCATAGTTTTTGCTTTATTTATGGTTATAATTGGAGCCTTCATTGGAACAGAAGATCTTGGTCAATATATTTTAAAAGCACTTTCAGATAAAAATGGAGCAGGAATTGGTTTAACTCTTGGTATCTGTGTTGCGTTTATTGGATTGATTTTTGATAATTTGATTAGAACTTGGGTTGAAAAAAGAAAAAAACATCTTGGCATAGCTTAGTATTTTGAAAAAATTTATTGTCTCTATTGATCAAGGAACGACCTCATCAAGAGTTGTTTTGTTTGACACTAAAGGGAACATTAAATTTATTTCACAATATGAATTTAAACAATACTTTCCTAGAAATGGCTGGGTAGAGCATAATCCAAATGAAATTTGGTCGACAACAATTAAAGCACTAAAACAAGTAATTAAAAAAGCTAAAAGTTTAAAAGGTCATATACTTACTATTGGAATTACAAATCAAAGAGAAACTACAATTTTGTGGAATAAAAAAACTGGAAAACCTATTTATAATGCGATCGTTTGGCAAGATAGAAGAACTCAGGAATATTGTAAATCTCTAAAGAATAAAAATTATGAAAATACTTTTAGAAAAAAAACAGGGTTATTTATAGATCCTTATTTTTCTGCTACTAAAATAAAATGGATTTTAGATAATGTAAAAGTTTCAAAAAAGTTACTTAAAACTAATAATTTATTATTTGGTACAGTAGATACCTTCTTAATCTGGAAATTAACTAAACGTAAACAGCATTTAACCGAAGCTACCAACGCAAGTAGAACCATGTTGTTTAATATCAATAACAATAAATGGGATAATGAAATTTTACAGAAATTAAAAATTCCAAGGAGTATCTTGCCAGAGGTAAAAAATTCTGCAGATAATTTTGGAAAAACAGACAAAAGAGTTACAGGAAAAGAAATACCCATTTCAGCTGTTTTAGGAGATCAACAAGCAGCTGCTGTAGGACAAGCTTGTTTTGAAAAAGGATCTATAAAAAGTACTTATGGTACTGGTGCTTTTGTAATAATGAATACTGGATCAAAAAAAATAAATTCAAAAAATAAGTTATTAACTACAATTTGTTATCGATTGAATAATAAGAATACCTATGCTCTTGAAGGATCTATTTTCATAGCAGGAGCAGGCGTACAATGGTTAAGGGATAAAATTAAATTAATTAACAATGCATATGAAACTGAAAAAATAGCTAAATCAACAAAAAGCAATAATGAAGTTTATGTTGTCCCAGCTTTTAGTGGAATAGGTGCACCTTATTGGAGACCTGATGCTAGAGGGTTAATAACTGGACTTACAAGAGATAGTGATTGGAAAAATTTAGTGCGAGCAACTGTGGAGTCAGTTGCATATCAAAGTTATGATTTATTTTATTCAATGAACAAAGATGGTTTAAAGCCCAGGATAGTAAAGATTGATGGGGGTATGGTAGCTAATAATTGGTTTTCACAATTTTTGGCAGATGTAATTAATTTAAAAGTAATTCGACCCAAAGTCTTAGAAACCACAGCTCTCGGAGCAGCCCTGTTTGCAGGTTATCAAGTAGGAGAGTTCAAATCATTAAATCAAATTAAAAATACATGGAAAAAAGATAAAGTTTTTAAGCCAAAAATTAATAAAAAACTTAGAAATCATATATTGCAAGGTTGGAAGCAAGCAATTAAAAAAACCTTAGCATAAAGATAAAAATGAAAAAAATATTAATTATTGGCGCAGGAGCTATGGGAGCTGCTTTCTCAATACCATTATTAGATAATGGTCACTCGGTTACATTAACAGAGCCATATAACTTTAAATTATTACAAAAATTAAACTCAAAAAAAAAAAATCACCCATCATTAAATATAAATTTACCAAAAAAATTAAAAATAAATAAATTTTCAAGTGACATTCTAAATCGACAATGGGACTTAATTGTAATTGCTGTGAGCTCTATAGGAATAGACTTGATTGGAAAAAATCTATCAAAAATTAAAAATAAATCACCCATTTTGGTATTAACAAAAGGTCTTAAATTAGATGGTAGAAATTTAATTTCAATGTCTAGCTTATTAAAAAAGTATAATAAAAATTTAAATATTTCAGTTTTGAAAGGCCCATGTTTAGCAAAAGAATTAGCTAAAAAAGTTAAAAGCTTCACTGTTGTTGCAAATAAAAATATTAATACTGCAAAAAAAATTGGAAAATTAATTTCTACAAATTATTATCAAACTGAATTTAGCAGAGATGTTAATGGAGTTGAATTTTTATCTGCTATAAAAAATATTTATTCAATGATAATTGGGTCTGGACAATGGCATAATACATCATCAGCTTTATTCAGAAAATCAATTGATGAAATGAAATACCTTGCAAATTATTTTAAAGGAAAAAAGGAAACTGTTTATGGTTTGGCAGGTTTAGGAGATTTATACGTAAGTGCAATGGGAGGAAGAAATAGTAAAATGGGAGAATATCTTGGAAAAGGATATACCTTTACCCAAGCAAAGAAAAAGTTTATGAAAAATGATACAGTAGAAGGTGCTGATTTATCGATAGAAATTGCTCCTTTTGTATTTAAAAAAATTAATAAGAGAAAAGTTCCTTTAATGATCTCTTTATTAGAGGCCATTGTTAAAAATAAAAAATTAAAAATTAAATATTAATTTTTATTTATTTAAAAAAGTTTCCATAGAGTCATCCATCGCTTTTTCCCAAGTTGTATGATGAATTGGTGCAACCGATCCAGTCACAGGAGATGAAAACGATTTATTTCTATAAGTTAGAATATCTTCTACTTTATGATGTTCCCATTCTTTGAAATGTTTTCTAATTAATTCAAAATCAATTTTAGGATAATCAGACATATCATGAAGTTCTTTTGTATATTCTGTTTGAAAATCAATCATTTGATCAGGATTTTCTAATTTTTCCTCCATTGAAACCCATTTATTAATGTCTTTATCTATTTCGTCATTACTAGGCATTTTTATTTTGCCCATTATCACATCTCTTGCATACCAAGCTTGACAATCAAACATATTAAAAGTGTGAAATTGATCCTGCATTCCTAAGTATAAAAGTTTATGATTATCTTGCCATACAACCCCTTTATAAAGCTTTGGTGGATACAATCTGTTATGAGTTTTTAATTTTAAACTTTCATCTAAAAACGGGAAATGATGCAGATATCCAGTACACAAGATTACTACATCAGCATCTTGTTCTGTTCCGTCTTTAAATATAGCTTTTTTTCCTTCTAACCTATCTAAGTAATGAACTTCTTTCATACCTTTTGGCCATTTGAAGCCCATTGGGTTATGCCTGTAACCAATTGTTACACTTTTAGCGCCATACTTATTACATTGCAGGGCCACATCTTCAGCCGAATAACTACTTCCCAAAACAATCACATCTTTTCCTCTGAACTCTTCCGCATCTCTAAAATCATGTGAATGCATTATTCTTCCTGGGAAAGAATTCATTCCTTTGTATTCAGGGATAAAGGGTACAGAAAAATGACCTGTGGAGATTACCAAATAATCAAACGTATCATTTAAAACTTTATTATTTACTTTGTCCTGGTATCTAATTTCAAACTTATCATTTTTATAAACAGTATTTGTGACTCTAGTATTAAATTTAATCTTACTTTTTATATTTCCTTTGCTCACCCTTCCTAAAATATAATTTTGCAAAACTTCTCTTGGAGGAAAAGAGGGAATGGGTTTTTCAAAATGTTCATCAAAAGAATAATCAGCAAATTCTAAACACTCTTTAGGTCCATTAGACCATAAGTATCTGTACATACTGTTAGGTACAGGATCTCCATATTGATCTGAACCAGTTCTCCAGTTGTAATTCCATAAACCACCCCAACTTTCTTGTTTTTCAAAGCAAACTATTTCAGGAATCTTTTCTCCTTTATTTTCTAAATGCTCAAATGCTCTTAAAATTGAAAGTCCACACGGGCCAGCACCAATGATTGCTACTTTTGACATAGAATTTTTCCTAACATTAATAAATTTATAAATATATTTTACTAATTATTTTTTAAAAATAAAATTATATTTTGTTATTGCTACTACATGTAGTTATCCTAATAATATGTGGATAGGAGAAAATAGAATCAGGGAACTATTTATACTATTTAAATTTAGAATAAACCTTCTATTTCACCTTTATCATTTAATTTTATAGAGTCAGCTGCAGGGACTCTTGGAAGTCCTGGCATAGTCATGATTTCACCGCACACAACAACGATAAACTCAGCACCGGAAGAAAGTCTTACTTCTCTCACAGGTAAAACATGTCCTGTGGGTGCACCTTTTAAATTCGGATCTGTTGAAAAACTATATTGAGTTTTTGCAATGCAAACGGGCAGCTTACCATAACCTTTTTCCTCAAAATCTTTTAATTGTTGTCTCACTTTTGTGTCTGCTACCACCTCTGAGGCGCTATAAATTTCTTGTGCAATTTTTTCTATTTTTTTAAATAGTGGAAGATCATCCTCATATAAAAATTTAAATGTATCTTTTTTATCTTCACAAATTTCTACAACATTTTTAGCCAGTTCAATAGTTCCTTCACTTCCATTAGACCAATGAGTGCACTTAGAAGCTTTTACTCCTTGTGTTTCACAAAAATCTAACAGAGTTTTCATTTCATCTTCTGTATCAGTAATAAAATGATTAATTGCAACTGTAACAGGTAATCCAAATTTTCTAATATTATTTATATGTCTACGTAAATTTACCATTCCCTCTTTTAGTGCGGATACATTTTCTTTTTTTAAATCTTCTTTAGCAACACCTCCATGCATTTTCAGTGCTCTTATAGTTGCTACAATAACAACGCAATCTGGTTTTAAATTAGATTTTCTGCACTTAATATCTAAAAATTTTTCTGCTCCTAAATCAGCCCCAAATCCTGCCTCTGTTACAACATAGTCAGCTAATTTTAGTCCTGCTTTAGTTGCAATCACAGAATTACATCCATGAGCTATATTTGCAAAAGGGCCGCCGTGGATTATTGCTGGATTATTTTCTAAAGTTTGAGTTACATTTGGTCTTATTGCTTCTTTAAGCAAAACAGTCATTGGACCTTGTGCATTTAAATCTTTTGCATAAATCGATTGTTTATTTCTTGTATATCCAATTGTAATATTACTAATTCTATCTTCTAAATCTTTTAAGTCTGTAGCTAAACAAAAAATAGCCATCAATTCAGATGCAACAGTGATATCAAAACTATCTTGTCTCGGATATCCATTAGCCACTCCGCCTAGATCTACAATGATTGATCTTAAGGATCTATCGTTCATATCCATTACTCTTCTCCAAACAACCCTTCTAACGTCAATGTTAAGTTTGTTACCCCAATAGATATGATTATCAATTAATGCAGATAGTAAGTTATGCGCAGATGTAATAGCATGAAAGTCACCAGTAAAATGAAGATTGATTTGTTCCATCGGTACTACTTGTGCATAACCACCGCCAGCAGCTCCACCCTTCATTCCAAAAGAAGGTCCAAGGCTTGGCTCTCTTAAACAGACAATTGATTTTTTTCCAATTTTATTTAAACCGTCATTTAAACCAACTGATGTTGTAGTTTTACCCTCACCTGCTGGAGTAGGGGTAATTGCAGTAACTAAAATTAGTTTGCCATTTTCTTTTTTAAGAGCACTTAAATATTCAAGATTTATTTTAGCTATATGTCTACCCATTGGACTAAAAGCAAAATTTTCATCTGGAACACCAACTTTTGAAAGAATATCTTTTATTGGTTGCATTTTAGCTTCTCTAGCTATCTGAATATCTGACTTTACATCGCTCATGAATAATCCTTTAAATTAAAAACATTTACCTGTGACTTCTTATCCTTTTTTGGTATTTTTGGAAACTTCTAAAAAATATATATAAAAAAAATAAGCACTATTTAAATTGTTTGTTATAAAATTATATAATGCAAAAATATTCTATATTTAACTTAGTTAAAAACGCTTTTTCTAACCATGAAAATTGGGATCTGGCTTGGAAAGATCCAACACCTAAAGAGGAATATGATGTTGTAATTATAGGTGGCGGAGGCCATGGACTAGCTACAGCCTATTATCTAGCCAAAGAACATAATATTACCAATGTAGCAATTATAGAAAAAGGTTGGATAGGTGGAGGAAACGTTGGACGTAACACTACGATAATTAGATCAAATTATATGCATGATGAAAATGGTCTTTTCAGCGAGTTCGGAATGGATTTATGGAGAAATATGAGTCAAGATTTAAACTACAACGTAATGTTTTCTCCAAGAGGAATTATTAACCTTGCGCACTCAGATGCTCAAATGAATGCATACGCGAGAAGAGGAAATTCAATGAGATTAAATGGAATTGATGCAGTTTTACTTAACAGAGAACAAGTTAAAGAAATAATTCCAATGGCTGATTTTTCTGAAAATGTAAGGTTTCCTATTTTTGGAGGATTAATGCAGCCAAGTGCAGGAACTGCAAGACATGACGCAGTTGCTTGGGGGTATGCGCGTCAAGCAGACTCTATGGGTGTAGACATAATTCAAAACTGCGAGGTAACAGGTTTTGATGTTGTAGCCGGTAAAATAAAAGGAATAAGAACTTCAAGAGGAAATATTAAAGCTAAAAAAGTTGGTATATGTGTTGCTGGAAGCACAAATATTTTAGCAGAAAAATTAAACATGACTTTACCAATCGAAACTCATTTACTTCAAGCGTGTGTTTCTGAACCAGTAAAACCAGTTTTAGATAATGTAGTTACGTTTGGTGCAGGACATTTTTATGTAAGCCAATCAGACAAAGGCGAGATGGTAATGGGTGGTGATCTTGATGGTTATAACAGTTATGCTCAAAGAGGAAATCTACCAACATTGCAACATGTATTAACTGAAGGAATAGCAATGATGCCATTTTTAAGTAAATTAAAAATGCTTAGAACATGGGGTGGTATAATGGACATGTCAATGGATGGATCGCCTATAATTGATAAAACACACATTGAAGGTTTATATTTAAATTGTGGATGGTGTTATGGTGGTTTTAAAGCTACACCTGCTTCGGGTTGGACATTTGCTCATACGATTGCACAAGACAGAGTTCATGAATTAAACGCTGGTTATAGTTTAAATAGATTTAGTACAGGTCATCTTATTGATGAAAAAGGACTTGGTACTAAAACTTGGATATCATAAATGCTTTATATTAATTGCCCACATTGTGGAATGAGATCTCAAAATGAATTTTCATACGGTGGAGACGCAAGTGTTAAAAGACCTAAGCTTAATAAAGAAGTTTCTGATCAAGAATGGGATGATTTCGTATATAATAGAAAAAGTTTAAGGGGAAAGCATTTAGAGCTGTGGCAACATATTTCTGGATGTAGACAATGGATAAAAGTTGAGAGAGACACCGCAACCCATGAAATTTTCAGAACTTTTAAAGCTGATGAGGAAGTTGCTTAATGTCTCAAGCTTTTAGAATTAATATCGGAGGATTAGTAAATAGGGAAAAAGAATTATCATTTAAATTTAATGGTAAATCCTATTTTGGTTATGAAGGGGATACATTGGCATCAGCTTTATTGGCAAATGGAGTTCATTTAGTTGGAAGAAGCTTTAAGTACCATAGACCAAGAGGCTTCTTTGGTGCTGGAGTTGATGAACCATATGCAATAGTTCAACTATATAGAAATGGTGAAACAGAGCCTAATGTTAAAGCTACAGAGCAGGAGCTTTTTGAAGGTTTAGAAGCAAAAAGTGTTAATTGTTGGCCAAGTGTTAATTTTGACATAGGTGCAATTAATAATTTTTTAAAAATTTTTTTACCAGCAGGTTTTTATTACAAAACTTTTATGTGGCCAAAAAGTTTTTGGTATCGAATTTATGAGCCATTTATTAGAAAAGCAGCTGGTTTAGGTGTGGCATCAACCAAACATGATAATGAAAGGTATGAACATAAATACGAGTATTGTGATTTATTAATTGCAGGTTCAGGACCTTCAGGATTAGCTAGCGCATATGCTGCAGCAAAAAATGGAGCTAAAGTAATTTTAGCTGAAGACAAACCAAGATTTGGTGGATCTTTACTAACTAGTGATGTCAATATTGGTAATCAATCAGGAAAAGATTGGGCTGAGGGGATAATCACTGAGCTAAAAACAATGCCAAATGTAGTTGTAAAAAATAGATCTCAAATTTTTGGATACTATGATCACAACATGCTTGTGATGTCTGAAAAAGTAAGTGATCATTTACCAGCAACAAAAAAGTATCACCCAAATAAGAGGCTGTGGTACATTCGTGCTAAGGAAGTTTTGATTTCTTCTGGATCAATTGAAAGACCAATAGTTTTTGGAAATAATGATACACCAGGTGTGATGCTTTCTTCAGCTGCTAAAGAATATTTAAAAGTATATGGTGTTTTAGTTGGAAGAAAACCATTGGTATTCACAAATAACGATAGTGGATACGAAACAGCAATTGAATTTAAAAAAAATGGAGTTGATTCTATAGTTTTAGATTCAAGAAAAAATCCTGAGTCAGAAATAATTGATGAAGCAAAAAATTTAGGAATTAACATTAAAAATTCTTATGTTGTGGTCGCAGCACAAGGGTATAAAAAAGTAAAATCTGCAGATATTGCAAAGATTTCAGAGGACAAAAAACAGCTCGGTGAAATAGAAAATATACAATGTGATTGTATTTGTGTTTCTGGTTTTTGGACGCCAACCATTCATTTAGCGTCTCAATCAGGAAATAAAACTAAGTTTAAAGAAGAAATTGATGCATTTGTGCCAGGGCAATCAAAACAAAATGAAATTACTTTAGGTGCAGCCAATGGAGTATTTTCGCTTGATGAAACATTAAAAACTTCATTTAAAGCAGGAAGTGAATTATCAAAAAAAATTACTGAAAATGATAATAAGATAGCTATTCCAAACGTTGTTGAAAAGAAATCTTCTCAACACGATAAGTTTTGGTGTGTTCCATTACCAAAAGGTAAAAATTATAAAAGATTTTTAGATTTTCAAAACGATGTAGCTGTATCTGATGTAGAAATTGCTTTAAGAGAAGGTTATCGGTCAATTGAACATGTTAAAAGATATACAACTCTTGGTATGGCAACAGACCAAGGTAAAACAAGTAATTTAAATGGTCTTCAGCTAGTATCTGAAATTGAAAACAAAGTAGTTCCTGCTGTTGGTCATACAACTTTTAGACCACCATATACACCTGTTTCGATTGGAGCAATTGTTGGGAGGGAAGTTGGAAAACACTCAAAACCAACAAGAAAATCACCAATGCATGAATGGCATGAAAAAAATAATGCGATTTTTGTTGATGCGGGTGTTTGGCTAAGACCGAGGTATTATAAAAGAGGTAATGAAAACTTATTTGAAGCATCTAAAAGAGAGGCTAAAAATGTAAGAACGAATGTTGGAGTTTGTGACGTAACAACTTTAGGAAAAATTGATATTAAAGGTCCTGATGCAGCAGAGTTATTAAATAGAGTTTATACAAATGCATGGTTGAAGTTACCAGTTGGAAAAGCCAGATATGGAGTTATGCTAAGAGAGGATGGAATTGTCATGGATGATGGAACAACTACAAGAATTTCTGAAAATCATTATCATATGACGACGACAACAGCTCAAGCAGCAAATGTCCTTTCGCATTTAGAATATTATTTGCAATTAGTTTGGCCTGAATTAAATGTAAACGTAGTTTCAACTACAGAACAGTGGGCTGGAGCAGCTATCGCTGGACCTAAATCCAGAGATTTATTACAAAAACTATTTCCAAATTCTGACGTATCTAATGAAGGCTTACCTTTCATGGGATATATGGAGGGAGATTTATTTGGTGTTAAAGCAAGAATATTTAGAATTTCATTTTCAGGAGAGCTTGCTTATGAAGTGAATGTTGAATCTGATTATGGAAACTTTATGTGGAAAAAAATCATGGAAGTTGGTGAGGAATTTAAAATTCAACCATATGGAACTGAAGCATTGTCAACACTTAGAATTGAAATGGGACATGTTGCTGGATCGGAACTCGATGGCAGAACAATTCCATATGATAACGCTTTAGAAGGTCTTGTTAGTAAAAAGAAAGATTTTATTGGAAAAAGATCATTGAAACGATCTGCTTTTACCGCTCAAAATAGACAAAGAATAGTAGGGGTAGTTCCGTTAGATAAACAAACAAGTATCCCAGAAGGCTCTCACTTAGTTAAAGATGATAAAGCGGCACTACCAAATCCAAAATTAGGTCATATCTCAGCATCTTGTTGGAGTGTTGAATATGACAATCCTTTTTCTCTAGCAATTTTGAAAGATGGAAAAAATATGATTGGTCAAAAGCTTTTTGCGATGTCGCCACTTAAAAATAAAGTAATACCAGTTGAGATAGTTTCATCACATTACGTAGATCCAAAAGGTGAAAGAGTTAGATCATGACATTGATTTCAGCTTTATCAAATGTTCATGCAAAAGGACACTTTGGAGATTATGAAGGTAAAAATGAAAATGATTTACTTAAAATATCTGAAATCCAAAATTTATTAATTGTTCAAATAGTACAGTATAAAAATTCTTCAGTTTCATTTGAGAGTATTGATATTGATGGTTTAAAATTTAAAAATGAACCTCTAACTGTAGTGTTTAATGAAACTACAAGGATTATGTGGAATGGACCAAAAAACTGGCTTTTAGTTTCAACAAAAAAAGATTTAATAAAAAATATAGTAGATAAATTTAAAGATACAAACTTTGCTGTAACAGATTTATCTCATTCAAGAGCTATTATTGAAATCGAAGGAAATGATACGATAGAAGTTTTGAAAAAAGGATGTCCTTTTAATTTTAATACACTAGATAAAAATAATTCAATTAACTCAACTTATAATGGAATAGCTTTCACTGTAGACATATTAGGTCAAAATCCAAATAAAGTAAGGTTATTTACGCTAAGAAGTTTTGGAGAATCTTTATATCATTCTATCACAGATGCATCTCTAGAGTTTGGCTTCGAATTTAAATAATTTTATATTTTCAATCTCTTGTAGCAATATAAACACCTATAGAAGTAATTAGAAATCCAATTAGATCCAATCTAGTTAAACTTTCATTTAGGAAAAGCCATGCCATAAAAGCAGACGTCGCTGGAATTAAAAAAAAAATAGAAACGGTTTTGCTTGCTGAGTTATGTTTTATTAAAAACATTAATATTGTAAATGCACCAAATGACACCAAAAATATTTGATGGCTCATTGCAATAATAAAAGTTTGTGAGAAATCAATATATGGATCAATAAATAAAATTATTATTAACAAATGAAATAAACAACCACCAAGAGCTTGATTCATATTACTCGTAGACAAAGGTAAATTGTTACTCAATTTTTTTTGCCATAAAGTTGAAAAAGTAATTGCTAATAAAGCTATTATTGTTGCAATCAATCCTGCTGCTGGTATTTTTGAACCAATATCAAAACCTAATACAATTCCTGCGCCAGCAAATCCTAATAAAACACCAATCCATTGTTTTGTAGATACTTTTTCATTTAATATGGGGCCGCTTAATGCATTTGTTAGAATTGGTTGAAGAGTGACAATTAATGCTGCTATTGCTGTAGGCATGCCTATTGAAATTGAGTAAAAGACACCACCAAGATAAAAACCATGGAATAAGACACCACTAAAAAAAGATTCAAAAAAGTTTTTTTTACTTACCAGAATTTTTTGTTTTGAATAAATTGAAAATATAAAAAAACCTAAAGCAACTAAAGCAAATCTAAAAGCTAGAGCCGCAAATGGATCACTGTTATCTATAATAGGCTTGGTTGTTATGAAAGCTGAAGACCATAGAAGTACAAATATAAAAGGAAATATTCTAATCATCATATTTAATAAACAAATAAAATTAATAAAATAAACAAATCACACCTAAAATGAACTAATTATTTATAGAAATAGATTGTCAAATCACGTAGGTTTTTAAATATGAATTTTAGATTGCTTAAAATTTTAACTTTTATATTCTCATTCCTCTTTTTAACTGGTTTTGTGCCTTTCGCATCAATTATTGGGCCAGGTGTTACAGTTATTACTTCAGGGAGTGTTTACAAAGCAACAGCTCAATTTATGATAGATCGAACTATAAAGAAAAAAACTGGAAAAAATTCTTTAACATTAGTTAAAGAGGGAATAGACAAAAAAAATCAAAAAAATAAATTTAATGATGAATTAAGACAATTAGTTGAAAATAGAATTAAGACAACAAGAAAAAAAATCGATAATCAAAATTTTCAAAAATTAGTTAAAAAACGAATTAATATTACTAGATCAATAATAAATTTAAATAATACTACTCAATAATATTTAGATATATCAAATTTTCTTGATTAGTTTCTTTACACCACATTTCATAGCTTTCACAAACTCTCCATAAATGATCAAAAGCTCTTTGTGAAATCTCTAGTGGAAAATGACTTTTAGTATAATAAAGCTTTGGTATTTTCATTAGAAATTTAACCATTGAATCTTTTTGAAGTTCCAAAAGTCTTAAAGTTTCTCCATTGATTTTTTTTTTGGTAATTGAGTCAATAAATTTATTATTCTTAAGTTCTAAAAACCATTTTTCATGAAATTCTCCAGAACTTAAGATTTCATATTCTTTAGTAGTCATAAAAATTTCAAATGCTTGTATGTTATTTATTTCAGGATTTTGTTTTTTAATTTCAATTATATTTGAATAAACAAATTCAGCAGCTCTCAACACATATGGCTTTTCATTCTTGGTATTCATAAGCTAATTTTTATGCTTAACCATAGCTGAATGAGCCAAAATTAAATTTGGATCTAAGAAAACTTTTGAAGATTTAACATTTTTAAATGATTTAAATGCAAAAATTGCAATAGGTAGCTCTGTACAACCTAAAATAATTTTTTTGCACTTCATCTTAATTAAGGAGTCAATTGCGGGTTTAATAGCTTTTGCTGCTGCTTTAACATTACCCATTTTAACCAATCTAATAGCTTTATTGACTGAAAATTTTTGCATTTTTTGAGATGGTTCTATCAATTGATAATGCTTTTCAAAAAATTTTTTATAAACACCAGTTTTAAGAGTACCCTCAGTTGCTAATAGGCCAACTTTAGAGTTTTTCTTACATTTTTTTTTTGTAAATTTAAAAACTTCCTTTGGCATATTGATTATTGGAATATTGATTTTATTTTGTAAATCCTCAAACCAGTAATGAGCCGTGTTACAAGGTATAACTATAAATTTACATTTATTCTTTTCTAGAAGCTTACAACCCTTCAATAAGCTATTTAATACTTTGTTATATTTTGCTCTACTTGTTTTATTTGTAGATTTGTTAGAAAGATTTTTAGTTTGAGAACCAATAGATTCAGGTCTACCTGGAATATTTGATTTGTTATAAAGTAAAAATAATGGATACTCTTGATCAATTTTTCCTCTATTCAGAACAGCAAGCTTGTTACAAAAATCAAGACCAGCTTGAGTTCCCATTCCACCTAAAATTCCAATCATAATTTTGATTAATTTATTAATTTATTAATTTCAATCTATAATTAATAATTGTGTTTAAAGATTGTTATTAATTAAGGTATTGGCTGAATACTAAATTTGTAATTACAAATGAAATTTTTCAGCCAATAGGAAGTGTGAAATTATGCAGTTTTTAAGTTAACTGCTGAAGGACCTTTGGGACCATCTTCAACATCGAAAGTCAAAGTTTGACCCTCATCTAAACCGTTCATACCAGCGTCTCTTACTGCTGAAACATGTACAAACACATCTTTTTCTTTATCTTCTCTTTCAATAAAACCAAAACCTTTGGTTGGATTGAACCATTTTACTTTACCTTGTAGACTCATATTTATCTTCTTACTTATTGTTATGTTTAATAATTACTTATAATTAAGTAATATTGGCTTTCTTTAGTTTTTATTGGGTTTTGTCAACAAAATAGATTAACAATTAAAATATTTTTTTAAATATCGTCAATAAACTTAGTTAAATAGACAGAATTAATGTCTTCTTTATAATGTGCGAAAGGTTCGCACACGGTGAAACCAGTTTTTTTGAAAAGTTTTCTTGCTGGTATAAAAAAATCACCTGCTCCTGTTTCAATACTTAATCTTTTTATTTTAAGCTTTTTAGCTTCATCAATTAAATGATTGATTACAATTATCCCTTGGCCTTGCTTTCTAAAATTATCATGAATTCTTATAGATTTAAATTCCCCATGTTCTTTATCTAAAAACTTTAAAGCACCACAACCGATCAGTTTTTCATTATTCCATAAACTCCAAAATTTAATTGATGTTACTTTTAAACCAGGAATATCAAGGACATGAGCACTTCCCTCCGGAGAGGCAGCTCTAAGTTCAACAAAATGTTTGGTTAGAAGCTCATTAACTTCTGGATTATCAAAATTGCCTTCTATTGATTTTAACATTTATATTAATGTTGTGATATGGCCCATTTTTCTTTTTTCTTTTACATCTTTTTTTAAATAATCAAAGAAAAATTCATTATCTTTAAACTTTTGCATGTTTCTATAATGAGTAATTTGATCACCAAGCAAATTCATCATTTTAGCATTAGATATTTTTTTTAAGGGAATTTGTTCTAAACCACACACAGCTCTAATATGATTTTCAAATTGACTCACATTAAAAGCATTTATTGTTAGATGTCCTGAATTATGTACTCTTGGTGCAATCTCATTAACATAAAGATTATTATTTCTATCAATAAAAAATTCTACACATAAAGTTCCTACATATTTAAGTTCTTCAGCTATCAGTATTGCCCAATCTTTAGATTGATTAAAAATCTTTTCATTAATTTCAGCAGGTATTTTTGAATATTTTAAAATTTGATCTTCGTGAGTGTTTTCTATTGGTTCATAAATTTCATATTTATTGTTACCAAATCTTGTAATGATAATTGAAATCTCTTTTTTTAATTTCACAAGTTTTTCAAGAATATATCCTTTTGTAAAATCAATATTCAATGAATTAAGTTCATCGCCTGATTTAATTGGATATTGACCCTTTCCATCATAACCAAGTGTTGTTGTTTTTAATATTCCTGGTAAAAAATCTTCTAAAGCATCCATGTCAGATTTTTTTTCAATCGAAACATATCTTGTTGTTCTAATATTTAATTTATTAACAAAATCTTTTTCAGCTAATCGATGTTGAATTAATCTGTTAACTGAAGGCTTTGGCAAAACAGGTTTCAATTTGTTTATTTCATTTAGTGTTTCAAATGGAATATTTTCAAATTCATAAGTTACTAAATCAACCTGATTTATAAATTCTGATATTTTTTCTTTATTATCATAACTACCTGTAACAAATTGATTGCAAAAATTTTGTACTGGTGCATCTATGTCATCACAAAAAACAACAGTGTTAATATTTAATTTTTTAGCTGCTATTGCAAGCATACTTCCAAGTTGTCCACCTCCGATGATACCAAGAGTAATTTCTGACATTTTATTTTGGAGATTTCTTTACAGATTTAGTTTGTAACGTTCTAAAATTTTTAAGTTTTTTATTAACATCTGAATTAGTATTAGCAATTATTGCTGCAGCCAATAAAGCAGCATTAATGGCGCCATCCTCTCCTATAGCAAGTGTTCCCACAGGTATTCCTTTAGGCATTTGTGCAATTGATAACAAACTATCTAAACCTTTAAGTTTTTTACTTTCAACAGGAACACCAAGTACTGGCAAATGTGTAAGTGCTGATATCATACCTGGAAGATGAGCAGATCCTCCAGCACCTGCAATTATTACTCCTATATTATTTTGCTCAACTTTTGCAGCATATTCATACATTCTTTGTGGTGTTCTGTGAGCAGATATAATTTTTGTTTCAAATGAAACTCCAATTTTTTTTAGGGTTTTTTCGGCTAGTTTCATTACTTCATAGTCAGATTGACTTCCCATTATGATTGAAACTTTTAATTTACTATTTTTTTTCATGAAAATTGATCAATCTGTTTATTTCAAAATTAACTTAAAATTTCAATAAAATTAATAGTATTTAAAATACATATTGATTAGAGTTAAGCATACTATGAATTATAAAATCGATAATCTTCAATATTGTAATTGGTCTAGGAAAATCTTTGAGGTCAACAGATCTGCTGGATTAGATGCCGTCCATGTTACCATTGTCTATCATGAAGATTTTGATGAATTACAACTTGAAATAAAAAAATGGGAAAAATTATTTCATGAGAACTCTGATTTAATTTTTCCTGGTAAGAATTTTCACGATATTGATAAAGCTAATGAAGAAAACAAAACTGCAATATTCTTTGGTTTTCAAAATTGTTCGCCAATAGAAGATGATATAATGTTAGTTGAAAAGGTTCATCAATTAGGATGTAGATTTATGCAACTTACTTATAATAACCAATCTTTGCTAGCAACAGGTTGTTATGAAAAAGTAGATAGCGGTGTTACAAATTTTGGACGTGAGGTTATAAGAGAAATGAATAGAGTTGGTCTCGTGATTGATATGTCACATTCTGCAGAAAAAAGCACTCTAGATGCAATTGAGTTAAGTGAAAAACCAATAGCAATCACACATGCAAATCCATCTTTTTGGCATCCAGCGAAAAGAAACAAATCCTCAGATTTATTAAAAATTTTGAGTGATAGTGGTGGTATGTTGGGTTTATCATTATACCCTCATCACTTAAAAGAAAATACAAATTGTACTCTAGATAGTTTTTGTGAAATGGTGGCAAAAACAGCTGAAATAATGGATGTAAAAAAAATAGGAATAGGATCAGATCTTTGTTTAGATCATCCAGATACTGTTGTCGAATGGATGAGAAATGGTTCTTGGTCTAAAAGTAAAAATTTTGGTGAAGGTTCAAAAAATAAACCAGGTTTTCCGAAACAACCTGATTGGTTTATTGATGCAAGAGGGTTCTCAAATATTGAAAAAGGTCTAAAAAAAACAGGTTTTTCAGATACCGAGACACATGGAATACTTGGAAATAACTGGTACAATTTTTATAAAACTATTTAATTATGAAAGTTGATTTGAGAGACCCGAATAAGATAATGAAATTATCAAGGCTAGGATCTTTTCATCAATCAAAATTATCTTTTTTAAGAAGTTTTCTTAATGAATTTAAAGAGTGGGAGTATAAAAGAGATTTATTTAATTTAAATGAAAATGGTTTCGGAGAAGCTGTTTATTCATTTAAAAAAAATAAAAGAGTTTATTCTTTAGTTTGTTTTGCAAATGAAATCAAAGATGAGGAAAGATCAGACAGAGTTATTGCAACAAAATGGGATGCAGCTTTTACATTACATGATGGAGTTCCTACAAAAAAAGACATTGAAAGATTAAAAAATGAAGTTCCAAAACAAGAAGTTGGTAGACTTTCTTATAAAGAATTAACTTTATCAAGAGCAAACAAATCAGTAAGAATTTATAATCATGTAGTTGAAAGTTTGAGCAAAGGTCAGCAGCCAAATTTAAACTTATTATCAAAAGTAGGCTATTTATATAGGACTACAGCAGTATATGGATCGGGTAAATTTGGTCTTGCAGACCGATTTAGAATTAAAAATCGTGAAGAAATTAATGGTCCATTCAGATTAGAAATGATGTTGGTTTATCTGGTAAGACAATTTACTTTTGATCAAGTTAATCATGTTGCTTATCATAAAAATCCAAAAACAGCTGTTATGTTAGATGATAATATTTGTAAAAACTTGGGAATTGGTAATTCTACAGGCTTAGGTATGGCTCCTTTTATAGTTAATCATCCAACTCTATTAAATAATTGGATTTTAAGTAGAGAAAGGGCGCTTAAAGAAATTAGGGAAATCAAGGATGTAAAAAGTCAAGATAGTGATTTATTTATAGATTGTGTAAAAAAATCATTAAGAAACATTACAAGCTGGAATACTGATAGCGAATATCAACAAAAAAAAATTTCTTCATTATTAAATGATGTTGAAAAATTTTTAGATTTTATAGATAAAAATTTTAATTTTAAGAGCGAATATCCCTTTAATGAAATATATCAATGGTTGGAGGATAATACTTGTGAGGAATGTATTGAATACATTGTTTCAATAATGATGGAACCCTATAACAATATTGTAAATCCTTTGGTAAAAGAAATGAGCTCAGATGAAGATAAATATTTTAATATCCCAGCTCATAGAAAAGTTGAAGAATTACGGAATATAATAGAAGCAAAGTATTCTAATATTCTAGATATTAATTTTGAAGAAAAAGAAAATAATAAAAACTTTTGGTTTATTTCAAAAAATAAAGAAGAACCCAGATTGGCTGATCGTTTTGAAGAGCATGGATCAGAATTAGAACAACCGTTAGCAATAGCAAAAGATATAAAAAAACTTTATGACAAATTATTAGTCTCAAAAAATAGTTTAACTATTGCTGAGTTTTTAACTTCAAATTCTGACTTAAGACATGTTGTAAGGAGAGCTTTTATTGTAGAAAAATTTCCTTATTCAGAAATACAAGATAATATAATTGGTAAAGATTTGATGCCAATTGACATGCTAAGACTAAAATTATCTTTTTTTGGGGCATTAAAATTTGATCCACGATCTGACAAATGGTTAAGAATTTGTATGTTCCAAGGAGCTCCACTTCCAAATGAGTTAAAAAGTTATGACGAGCAGTGGGTATATAAAACTAATATTTAATAATGAAATCACTGAGTGAAATTGAAACTACTGTTAAAAGAGCTTCAAAGGCAGCAGGATATTCTTGGGGAGTTTCTGAGGAAACAGGAAAAAGCATAAGATTGTTAGAGCTATTTAGTTTACCAGGTATTAAGCACCTTAATGAATATTTTAATCAAAAAAATAAAAGTAAATTTGAAAATTTAAATTTAATTAGTGAAAATAACTCTTCATCGAATTATCCTTACTGTCCAATTACTTTAGGTGTTAGTTTTTTAGATCAAATAAATGTTTTAGGAAATTTAAAAAAAATTGAGTTTAAAAATATCGCTTATCCAATAATTTTTATTTCCTTCATAAGTCGTTCATCAGAAATTATTGGAAAAAAAATTAATGTAAAAATAGATGAAAAAAAAATGTTATTAAATCTAAATGTAAATATTTTTTCAAATTTTGTTGATCAAGAATTTCCAAAGATAGCGAATACAATTGAGGTCAATCTAATTGAAAATGAAGATAACTTTACAGACGATGAATGGAATAATTTATACAAGTTATCCGAAGAAACTTTTGTTGAAGAGAGTGACAGTTTAAAAGAGGGTGCGGCAGGTGCTGGTTTGACAGATAATGATTGATAAAATTGATGAAAAAAATCTAAAGGTAGATACTGAAGAATTAAACAATATTTGCGATGAATGCAAAGAGGAAGACGAGAGTGTTACTCAAAATTTAATTCTTACTGGGTTTAAATTATGTAAATCTTGTAGAGTATCTAAGACTATATTTCCACTTTAATTGATTTGACTTACTGGAAGCATATTCATTCTACTCATTACAAATGAGATAGATAAAAATGCAATAATTAAAAAGGATAAAAGCACAATCCCAAAAGATTTAAAATTAGATTTTAAACTCAATATTTGTTTAGTTGATATTATTAAACTTGCAAAAATCCAGAACTGAGTAAGAAAAATTATTGGTATCATTAAATCTGGTGTGACCGCAAAAAATCTTAATAAACCAGGGGCATGTGCAAATCCAACAGCTGTTAAAACTTTTTTAAATGAAACTTTGGTTTGCTTATCAGGAAATAATTTAACTCCAATTACAAAAATAAAAATTGCCCATATTAGCCAAGTAACTATTGCAGTTAGACCAGACATTGCAATTGCTGTTTTAATAATGGTATTCGCCGCTACTGCCCCAGCGATACCATCTAGTATCATTATAATCCCTGCAAAGTATATTGAAGCTTCTCCAAAATTTTTATTATCCGAATAAAGAGTTTTGTCTAATTTTATTGACTTAAAAATTATATTTAAAAATTCTGCGAACATTAATTTTTTTTATTTTTATTTTTTTGAGCCTTATAAGAAACAATTAATGGAAATATTATTAAAGCAATAGCAATGATAATGCAAACTGCTATTAGAAAACTTTTGGTCATTAGAATTGAAAAGGGGAGCTGAAATTAGATCCCCCCTCAGCAAATTTTAGCCTTTTACAACTTCTCTTGTATTTGCGTTGAAAGACTCTTTAAATGGAATATCAACAACTACAGCATCTACTGGTGTTCCTGGAGTTTCTGAATATTGTTCGGGTAGATGAACTTTATATTTTGTTCCCACTTTTCCTTTTGGAAAACCATTTGTATTTAACGTTCCATCGAAAGGAACATATCCCATAGCAATGTTTGTTTTCTTTTCAGGGTGCCACCATGGTGAAGTTAAAAATCCTACTGGATCTCCACCACTTTCTGGGGAAACTAACCAAAAGTCAGGAGCATAATTATCAATAGGTTTACCACCCAATTCCATACCAACTAATTGAAGTTTGTAAGGTTTTTTTCCTGCTTTTAATTCCTCTTTCATTTTTTCCAGTGCAGCCTTACCAACATAATCAGCAGTTTTGTTCCATTCTCCTTTACCAGATAAAGAAACTTGATAACCTAAATTACATTGGAACGGATTGTGTTGTTGATCCATGTCTTGTCCCCATGAAAGAATACCCGCTTGAATTCTTCTATGGTGAGCAGGAGCAATAACCATTAAGCTGTGTTTTTTCCCAGCCTCAAGCACAGCATTCCACATGTCTTCAGCGTATAAAGTAGAGTTTCTTAGATAAATTTCATAACCAGCTTCACCAGAGAAACCAGACTGAGAAATCACAACATCTCTTCCACCAACCTTAGCTTCTGCTAATCCGTAGAAAGGCATGTTATCAAAATCAACTTGATCGCCACATAGATCTTTCATTAATGCTTTTGATTTAGGTCCTTGTATTTGAACTGGACTGACATCAATTTCTTCAATAGTACAATTGAATCTTCCATCAGCATTAACACCTTGTAAATACATTCCAATATCAGAATCCGATAATGAAAACCAAAACTCATCTTCTGAAATTCTTAAAAGTATTGGGTCATTTAAAACTCCACCATAAGCGTTACATAAAATGACGTATCTTGCTCTCATCGACGAAATTTTTGTTGCATCTCTAGTGATCACATAGTCCGTAAATTTTTCTGCATCTGGACCTTTTACTCTTATTTGTCTTTCAACAGCAACGTTCCACATTGTTACGTGGTTTACGATCGCATCGTATTCAACCATAGCTCCACCATCTTCAGGTTTTACATAACCTCTTGGATGATAAATACGATTGTATACAGTTGCTCTCCAACAACCTGCCTGCATTGATAAATGCCAATAAGGTGATTTTCTTACCCTTGTTGAAATTAACATTTCAACTTTTGTTGGCCCACTTTGTCTTAAGTTATATGGTACTTCTCTGTCAGATTGATCAACAGAAGCAACATGTTTTAGTTTAGTATAGTCAAATTCATTAGACATAACTATTCTCCTTCAACCACTTGTTAGTTTCCTTCAAGCCGCCGAATGTATAAATGTGGAAGTTATCAGTATGCGATTTAACTTTCCCAATTAAATCATTAGGGTCTTTAGGTTTCAATAAATCTAATGCCTTAGTAAAATTAGATTTTAGAAAGTTTAAGGAATTTTTTGCCCCTACAATATTAGCAAACTTAATTAAGCTAGATATTTTTAATGGCCCAGTAATTCCCACATGCACTGGTACGCTTTGCTTAGAAATAAAATCTATAATAGGCTGAGGATCAAGTAACCACTGAGTTACAATATAATCAGCATAAGGCTTTTTATCTATCATGGCTTTTTCTAATTCTGAATCGGATATATCAGGACTCCCCTCGGGATGTCCAGCAATTCCTATTTTCATTTTTTCAAAATAACCTGTCTCTAAAAGTTGAAATGAACTATCAAATTTACCTGCTGGTTCTCTTCCGCCTCCAATAATTAAGGCTTGCTTCACCCCTCCATCTTTGCATCTAGAAACATAATCTTTAAGTTCTTTTTCATCATGCATTGATCTAGCAGGAAAATGAGGTACAGGGTTAAATCCTTTTTTTACAAGCTCTACTGCTTTATCAGCAGTTTCTCTGTAATCACCTCCAGGTAGCATTGTGATGTAAACATCAGACAATGCTGGAACTGTATCAACCTCTGTTTTAGGTCCTATTTCCAATGAAAAATTCATAGGGGAGATCATTATTTATTTTGAAATATGAGTCTAGTAAATTCGATGCATCAAAGTATCAACTATTTTATCTGACCTCTATGCTTTTGGATCCTTCTACCATATTCTTGCGTGACTCTATCAAAGACAATTGCGAGAGCAACTATTGCCAATCCATTCATCATTCCAAGAGCTAAATATTGGTTAGAAACAGCTCTTAATATTGGTACACCAAGGCCTTTTACGCCTATCATAGAAGCAATAACTACCATAGCTAAAGCCATCATTATGGTTTGGTTTACACCTGCAAAAACAGTTGGCAAAGCAAGTGGAATCTGAACAGATTTTAATTTTTGCGCTGTGGTTGCTCCAAAGGCTTCACTAGCTTCCAAAGTCTCTTTGTCCACTTCTCTAATACCTAGATTAGTTAATCTAATTATTGGAGGAACTGCATAGACACAAACAGCAATTAATCCTGGAACTTTTCCAATTCCTAATAACATCAAAATTGGTATCAAATAAACAAAACTAGGAATTGTTTGCATCATATCCAATACAGGAAGTATTGTTTTTTCTGCTCTAGAGGATCTAGCCATTACAATTCCTATTGGAATACCAACAACAATACAAATGATTGTACATACAGTAATAATTGCAACTGTTGCCATACAATCTTCCCACATTCCAAAATAACCAATTAATAAAAAAGCAATTGCACTTCCTGTAACTAATTTCCAACTTTTTGAACCCAGCCATGCTAATCCACAAATAACTGCAATGATTATTATCCATGGTGTAGATAATAATAATTTTTCTAATGATACTAAAAAAAATAACAATGGATCAAAGAATGCCTCTATACTATCCCCATATTCCTTTGAAAAATTTCTAAAAGCTAAGTCTATACCTTTTCTTAGCTCCATTTGGGATCTTCTTCCCAGTTCTGGAAATTCAGTAAAAAATTCCATAAATAGTAAACTTTACGAGCCTATATTAAATAGGCTCGTAATTGAAAGTTAATTATAAACTTTTTTTGATTTTTTTTGCAGCACCAGAAGATACCCACTTAGTCCAAATATCTTCATGCTTAATTAAAAACTCAACTGCAGCATCAGAACCTTTTGCTTGGTTGTCGGCCATATAAACTAACATACCATTCATTACTGTGCCTGGAAAAGTTCTACTTTCAACATATTTAAGAACATCTTTTCCTCCAGTTTTAGCAAAGTTAGCACTTACAATTGAGTTAACTTCAGATTTTGTCCAAGCTGTTGGTTTTGGATTTGCACAATCTTGTTCTGCAAGAGTGATGCAATTGTCCCAATTATCTCTACCTGCAAAAGGAACACCAAAATCAACTGGTTGTAAATTATATTTTCCAACCATTGATGTAGGATTCCAGTAATATCCAAACCATGGCTCACCAGAATCTGAAGCTTTAGCAATTGAACCATCTAAACCTGCAGCTGAACCTGGATCAATAAGTTTCCAACCCTTTTTTTCCATTTCAAATGCTCTGTACAAATTTGCATTAGCTAACTGACATCCCCAACCTGCTGGACATCCCATAAAAGCACCTTTTGATGGGTCCTCTTTATCAGGAAACAAATCTGGACGTTCTAAAATTTGAACTGCTGTCATTCCTTTAAGCTCTGGGTGTTTTTCTAAAGCTGCTGGATTTAACCACCAACCTTCTCCAAGACCTGTAATTGGAGCTTTATTTGCAATAATTAATCTTTTTTCACTTACCGCTTTTTTTAAAGGAGTGTAAACTGCATTTGCCCATTGTTCAGGGTTCATGTCAGGTGTTCCTTTATCATTCATTGAAGTAAATGTAGGCATAGTAGCACCAGGTACTAATTCTACGTCACACCCATATCCTTCTTCGAGAATGATTTTATCAACGTTTGCCATTAACTCGGCAGATGCCCAGTTTTGTTCGGCTATAACTAATTTTCCACAAGCATTTGCAAAAGAAGTCATACCAAATGCTAAAAGCGCGGAAAATAGAATTGTTTTTAATTTTTTCATTATATCTCCGTTAGTTAATTTTTGATTAAACACTACAACATATCGACGAAAATATTGCAAATATCTTTCAACCTTCAGTTGAAGTCAAATTGTCTTTAAATGCGATTTATTTAGTTATAGAGTTTTTTTTATGAAATTTTCAGCAAATTTTTTTTTCAAAGAGTTTGTTTATATTTTAAACTGCAAAACTGTATTTCAACAAATCATTATAAGAGAATCGTAAAAATTTAGCTTTAATTAATTCTAACTAAAACAAGGAGGTTTAATAAAAGTTGAAATGAAAAAGTTATCTCAAATACTCGATTTAAAAAAATTAAAAGTAGTAAATAAAAATATTCATCAAGCTCATGGCCTACCAAATGAGTGTTACACCGATCTAGATTATTTATCTATTGAGAGAAAAAAAATTTTTGAAAATAAATGGGTTGTAATTGGTGTTGGTAGTTCAGTACCAGATATTGGAGATGCGAAACCATTTGATTTGCTAGGAATTCCATTAATTATTTTAAGAGATAAAAATAATAAAATAAAAGTTTTTCATAATGTTTGTAGCCATCGTGGTTTTAAGATTCTCCAAGAAAAATGTAAAATTAAGAATGTAATAAGATGTCCTTATCATTCTTGGTCTTATGATATGAGTGGTAAGTTAATAGCTACACCACATATTGGTGGAATGAACAAACATAATTGTAATAAATTTAGCAAATTACAAAGCGGCCTTAAAGAAGTTAGATCTCATGTTTGGTTAGATTTAATTTTTGTAAATTTAAACAAAAATGAAATCAATTTTGAAAAATATATTAAACCTCTGAATGATAGGTGGAGAAAATTTTGGTCTCTTAAAGATAGAAATTTAATGGTTTACTCTAAAGATTATGGTTATTTTAATTTAAATGCTAAATGTAATTGGAAATTTGCAATAGAAAATTATTGTGAAAGCTATCATCTACCCTGGGTTCATCCTGGATTAAACTCTTACTCAAAAATTGATGATCATTATCATATTCAAGGATTGCCAAATCGATTTGCTGGTCAAGGTACTGTGGTTTATAATCCAAGATTTAAAAGTAGCTTAAAATTTCCAACTTTTCCAAATTGGCCAAAAGATCAAGAGCACATTGCTGAATACGTTGCTTTATTTCCAAATGTGATGCTTGGAATTCATAAAGACCATTTTTATGCCTACTGGTTAGAACCAGTAAATAATGAATATACAAAAGAACATATGGAAATTTATTATGTTGGTAATGAAGCAGCAAATGCAAAGAAATTCAAATCACTTAGAAAACAAAACTTTGAACTTTGGAAAGGAGTTCAAAGTGAAGATTTAAATATAATTGAGGGAATGCAGGACGGTAGAAAATCTCCATCTTATAATGGGGGAAATTTTTCACCTGCGATGGATAATCCCACTCATCATTTCCACAAATGGGTTGCAAACAACATAATGAAATGAAAGGATAAAATATGAAAAAAAATCTTATTTCTAGATTAAATGAAGGTCCAATAATGTGCGCAGAGGGATATCTTTTTGCAATGGAAAGAAGAGGATATCTATCAGCAGGACCATTCGTGCCTGAAGTTGTATTAGAGCATCCGGAGGTAGTAACGCAATTACATAGAGAGTTTATCCGTGCGGGTTCTGATGTTGTTCAAGCATTTACTTATTATGGGCATAGAGAAAAACTGAGAATTATTGGCAAAGAGGATATGTTAGAGCCACTCCAAAAAAATGCACTTAAAATTGCAAAAGATGCAGCAGCTGAATTTAAAGATTTAGATTTAATGGTTTGTGGAGATGTAGCCAATACAAATATTTTTGATCCAGGCGATGCTAGCACTCACAAAGAATGTCAAAAAATGTATGAGGAACAACTTGGTTGGGCGAAAGAAGCAGGAGTTGATTTTGTAATAGCAGAAACAATAAATTGGACAGAAGAAATGAAGATAGCTCTAAAAGCTATTAAAGATGCAGGTCTTATTGCAGTTTGTAATTTTGCTATTCCAAGAGGAGATAAAACTAGAGAAGGTCATACTGCTGCAGATGCGTGCAAAATGATGGAAGATTTAGGTGCAGATGTAGTTGGTTTAAATTGTTATCGAGGACCTGAAATGACAATGAAATTATTAAAAAAGATTAGAGAAAAAGTTTCATGTCATGTTGCAGGACTTCCAGTACCTTATAGAACAACAGAGAAAGAACCTGGTTTTTTAAATATAACTGATCATTGTTGTAGTTGTATTCCTGGAGGGAATGCATTCCCAGTAGCTTTAGACAATTTGTTCTGTAACAGATTTGAAATGGCAGAGTTTGCAAAAGAGTGTGTTCAAAATGAAATAAATTTTATTGGAATTTGTTGTGGAGCAGAAGCCCACCACGTAAGAGAAATGTCAGTTGCAATTGGTAAAAAACCAATTTCAATGAAATATATGCCTGATATGAGCAAACATTTTCATCATGGCACTGATAAGTCTTTGAAAAAAATAAATAAGGAAATTAAATACTAATGGAAAAACATGCCAAAGTAGTAATCATAGGAGGCGGTGTAGTTGGTTGTTCTATCCTTTATCACTTATCTAAATTTGGATTAAAGGATTGTATTTTACTTGAGAGAAACGAACTTACTTCAGGCTCGTCTTGGCACGCAGCGGGAAATGTTCACGTGATTTCATCTGACCCTAATATCTCTAGGATGATGGCTTATACAATAGGCTTATATAAAGAAATAGAAAAAGAGTCAGGGCATTCTCTAGGCTTTAAACCCAGTGGAGGTTTTTATTTAGCTTCAAATGAGGTGTGGGCAGATTATTTAAAGAGAGAAAGATCAAAAGCAAGATACATGGGACTTGACCAAGAATTTATTTCTTTGGAAGAAGTAAAAAAGAAAAATCCATTAATTGACCCTTCTAGATATTTGTTAGCTTTATGGGATCCTATAGATGGTGAGGTTGATCCATCGGGAGTTACTTATGCTTTTGCAAAAGCTGCAAAAGTTCATGGTGGAAAATACTACACTCACACTGTAGTAAAAGACACGAAACAAAAAGAGGATGGAACTTGGGATGTCTTTACTGAAAAAGGAAACATTAATGCGGAAATTGTTATTAATGCAGGAGGACTTTGGGCAAGAGAAGTTGGGCAATTAGCTGGATTAAATCTTCCAGTTCAACCAATGGAGCATCATTATTTGATTACAGAACCTATTCCTGAAATAGAAGCAATGGGTGACCAAAGATTGCCTATAGGAACAGATTTTGAGGGAAATATTTATTTTAGACAAGAAGGTAAAGGAATGTTGCTTGGAACTTATGAGCCAAAATCAACTCCTTGGAAAGTAGAAGGTACACCAATGAATTTTGGCCATGAGTTACTTGAGCCAAAGTTAGATAATATTGAAGATAGACTTGCAATTGGTTTTGAAAGAATGCCAGCGCTAGAACGTGCAGGTATTAAGAATATAGTTAATGGACCTTTTACTTTTGGTCCAGATGGAAGTCCTCTGATTGGTCCAGTGCCAGGAATGAGGAATTATTGGGTTGCAGTTGGTGTTATGGCTGGATTTTGCCAAGGGGGTGGTGTTGGGAAATGTATTGCTGAATGGATTATTGATGGAGAGCCTTCCATTGATGTTTGGGCAATGGATGTTGCTCGTTTTGGAGATTATGCTTCACCTCAGTATGGAACGATTAAATCTTCAGAAAATTATGAGCGAAGATTTATTATGACATTTCCAAATGAAACTTTACCAAAGGGAAGAAAACAAAAAACTACTGTACTATATGATCGTTTTGTAAATCAAGGTGCTGTTATGGGAGATAGTTTTGGTTTGGAAAACGTTTTGTGGTTTGCGAACAATAAAGAAGATGCTCACGAAGAGCCTACTATTAAAAGATCGAGATCACATGACTATGTTTCAAAAGAAGTTATTAATGTAAGAGAAAATGTTGGTTTAATAGAAGTTGCTAACTTTTCAAAACATGAATTCAAAGGTCCTGATGCTAGAAAATTTTTAGATCATATTATGGCTGGAAAGATTCCTAAACCAGGAAGAATATCTTTATCCCCAATGTTGTCATATAGAGGAAAATTATGTGGTGATTTAACTGTAGCTTGCTTAGATGAAAATGAGTTCATGGTATTTGGATCTGGAGCTGCTCAAGAAATGCACAGACGTTGGTTTGAAAGTCATTTAGAAAAGTTTAATTTAAGTTACTCCAATAGATCTGATGAGTATCATGGATTGTCTATTGCAGGACCTAACTCAAGGAAGGTTTTAGAAAAAATTGTAAGAGACGATGTTTCAAATGAAAAATTTAAATTTAGAGATTCTAGAAGAATGTTTGTTGGGGGTGTTCCAGCAATAATAAATAGAATTTCATTTACAGGTGAACTTGGTTATGAAATTTATGTAGCACCTCACTATCAATTAAAACTTTATGAAGAATTAATGGAAGCAGGAAAAGAATTTAATATTAAACCATTTGGTGGAAGAGCATTAATGTCAATGAGGTTAGAGAAAAATTGGGGAGCTTGGACTTTAGATTATAGACCAGATTTTACTGCAAAAGAGACAGGCTTAGATGTTTTTATTAATTGGGATAAAGAGTTTATTGGTAAAGAAAGTGCACAAAAGGAAAATTCTTCAAATAAACTCATACCATTAATTGTTGAAACAAATGAAATTGATGTAACAAATAATGAAGCTGTTATGAATGGAGATCAAAGTATTGGTTATGTAACTTCAGGTGGTTTTGCTCATTTTGTAAATAAAAGTGTAGCGTTTAGTTTTGTTGATAAAAAATCCATTAATTCTGAAAATAAAATTCAAGTAGAGATAAATGGAGATTTATTTAATTGTTCAATAATTAAAGAACCACTTTATGATCCAAGTGGTCAAAAAATGAGATGCTAATGGCTCAAAAAGACGTAGGAAACAAAATTCCAATTTATAAACTTAAAACTACTGATGAAGTTATGAAGTACTACGATGAGTGGGGAGACAAAGATAAATACAATAAAGACATGGTTGATTGGAACTATACAGGACCTAGAGAAACTGCAGAAACATTTAACAAATACGAGAAAAATAAAGATACTTTAATTTTTGATGCTGGATGTGGAACAGGTTTAGTTGGAATGGAGCTTAAAAAATATAGTTTTAAAAATTTTCATGGAGCCGATTTATCTCAAACTTTATTAGATACTGTTCCAAAAGATCTTTATCAAAAATTAGTAAAGGTTGATTTAAATAAACCAATAGAAATTGAGAATAACTTTTATGGTGGAGTTATGTGTGTTGGAACATTTACTTTTGGGCATGTAAAACCAAATGCATTAGATGAGTTTATAAGAATAACAAAACCAGGTGGGTTAATTTGTTTTACTATTAACGAAGGTATTCATGAAGAATATGGATTTGATAAAAAAATCATAAGTTTAAACCAAAATAATAAATGGAAAGAAATAGAGTTTTTTAAATCAGACTATATTGCTAGCAAAGATGTAAATGCTTGGTTAGGTTTGTACAGGGTTACGAAAGATGTATAGACCGTTGCCAAAAAATCTTACAGTAAAAGACTCAAAAATTGAAGGTTTGGGCTTATTTTCTAAAACCAAAATTAAGAAAAATTCTTTTATAGGGATATCACATGTGAAAGACGATGATTTTGAAGACATGTATATTAGAACTCCTCTTGGTGGTTTCTATAATCACTCAAAAAATCCAAATGTAATTAAATTATCATCCAACACATTCCCTAAATATGACTTTGGTCAGAATATTGAAGAGAAAATCAAAGAGACATTGGAAGATAAAAACGATAATAATTTAAAGTATTTTTATTTAGTTTCATTAAGAGATATTGAACCAGGTGAAGAAATTTTAGCGAAATATAAATTTTATGAACCTTAATATATTATTTATAAATCATGAAATTTAAAAGAAAAATAGCTCCAGAAATTAAACCAAGGCAAAATTTTATTACAAAAAAAAGATTAAGAGAAGACGAGATTGATTTTGATAAGTTAAGATCATATCGTTTAGATAGGGTTAGAAAAGAATTAGTAAAAAACAATTTAGAGGCTTGTATTCTATTTGATCCGGTGAATGTTCGTTATGCTTTAGATACAGTCAACATGAGTGTCTATAATATGCATAATTTAACAAGATATTGTTTTGTTCCAGTTAATGGACCAATTATTCTTTATGAGTATTTTAATTGTGAAATATTATCAAAGCATTTAAATCTAATTGACGAAATAAGACCCGCAATCACATGGGATTATTTTAGCAATGGAGATCAAGCAAATTTACAATTATCAAAATGGATAAATGAAGTTAAAGATTTATCAAATAATTATTTTAAATCTAAAAAAATAGCAATTGATGTTCTTAATGGTCCTGCTGTTACAGCTTTAAATAGAGAAGGTATTGAAGTTGTAGATGCAAAATTAATTTTAGAACAAGCACGAGTAATAAAGTCACATGATGAATTAATTTGTATGAAAGCAGCAATAGAAGTTGCAGAAAAAGGCGTTTCAAAGATGAGATCAGATCTTAAACCAGGAATGACCGAAGATGAATTATGGTCAATTTTACACAAAACAAATATTGAAAATGGAGGTGAGTGGATTGAGTGTAGAATTTTATCTTCTGGTGAAAGAACAAATCCATGGATGCAAGAGAGTAGTAATAAAGTTATGCAACAGGGAGAAATTGTTGCTTTTGATACAGACATGGTTGGTCCTTATGGATACTGTGCAGATATATCAAGAGCCTTTGTAGTTGGACACAAATTTAATGATGAGCAAAAAAAACTTTATTCGATGGCTAGAAATCAAATAGATCATAATTTTAGATTAATAAAACCAGGAATGAGTTTTAAAGAATTTGTTAAAAAATCTTGGGTTTTGCCTGATGAATATTATGGAAATAGGTACTCTTGTATGGTTCACGGAATTGGTTTGTGTGATGAGTGGCCTCAAATAAGATATCCAACCGATGGTGGAGAAGAAGGTGGAACTTTTGAGAAGAACATGACAATCACACTTGAGAGTTATATTGGTAAAGTTGATGGTAAAGAAGGTGTAAAACTTGAGCAACAGTACCTTGTTGGTGAAAATGGACTTGAATTAATGTCCCATCATCCGTTAGAAGATATTTAATGAAAATTATTTTAGTAATGGGTTTGCCTGGAGCTGGTAAAACAACTCTAGCAAATGAAATGGCACCATTCTTAAATGCAAAAAGACTAAATGCAGACGAAGTAAGAAAAGCTGCAAATGATTGGGATTTTTCACAAGAAGGAAGAGTGAGACAGGCAAAAAGAATGGCTGAAGCAGCTTTAAAAATAAAAGCAGAAGGTCATTATGTAATTGCTGATTTTATTGCACCAACTCCTGAAGCAAGAGGCTTATTTCCAGCAGATTTTATAGTGTGGGTTGATACAATTAAAAAAGGAAGATTTGAAGACACAAATCAAATGTTTGTTAATCCTAAGAATTTTGATTTTCATGTAACAACTCAGGATGCAAAAAATTGGGCACCAAAAATAATAGAGGAGATAAAAAAATGACATACCAATGGGATAACAAAAAACCAACAGCACAAATGCTTGGAAGGTGGCAACCTTTCCACGATGGACATTATACTTTGTTTAAAGAGATTATTAAAAAAACTGGGCAAGTCTGTATTCAAATTAGAGATGTACAAGGTGTAGACGATAATCCTTTTGATTTTGATACAGTAAAAAAAAATATTGAAGATAGGTTAAATCCTGAATTTGAAGGACAATTTAAAATAATGCTAGTACCTAATATTACAAATATTTGTTATGGTAGGGGAGTTGGATATAAAATTGAAGAAGTAGTTTTAGATGAAGAAACTCAAAAAATATCAGCTACTAAAATAAGAGCAAAAATGAGAGAAGAAGGTAAATTAAAATAAATTTCAATGGACGATAGACTCAAAACTATTGTAGATTTAGAAAAATATCCAATACACGATTTAAACTCAGCTGTAATTAAAAATTTAATTATAAATTGTAAAAAAGAACTTGATAAATATAGTTGTTCAACAATTAAAAATTTTATTTTACCTAAATCACTAAAGGTAATGAATTCAGAGTTAGAAAAACAAATAGATGAAGTTTATATGTCTAAAGAAAGTATTAATGCTTACTTATATGCAAAAGATGATTCCTCATTACCAAAAAATCATCCTAAAAGAACTTTTATGAATAGATATAATGGATATTTAAATTCAGATTGTTTCCCAAAAGACTCTGAAATGAAATATTTATACGAAACTGAAGAACTTTTAAAATTTGTTTCTGCTTGTTTAGGTGTTTCTCCTATTTATAGATGGGCAGATCCTTTAGCATGTCACGCATATAATGTGATGAAACCTGATGGAGTACTTCCATGGCATTTTGATAGTTGCGAATTTACACTTAGTTTAATGATACAAAAACCTGAGAAGGGTGGTGTATTTGAATACTGCCCAAACATAAGAAAACCAGGAAATGAAAATTTTGAAGAAGTTCAAAAGGTTATAGCAGGTGACAGAACTAGAGTTAGACAATTAAAGTTAGAGCCAGGGGACTTACAAATATTTAAAGGAAGATTTACTTTACATAGAGTAACAAAGGTGGAAGGCCAAAAGTCTAGATATATGTGTATTCCTGCTTATGTTTTAGACCCATGGAGAGTAAACACCCCAGAACACTCCAAAGCTATTTATGGAAAAGTTTTACCAATTCATATAGAAAGAAATCAGGCCAGATCCGACGGATTAACTGATTAAATGATAAGTAATATAAAAATTAGAAAAATTAATAAAGAAATTTCATCAGTTATTATTGATGAACCAAAAACATATAATTCTTTATCATTCAAAAACCTTACTGATTTATTGAAGGCTTTTAAGAAATTAGATTCTGATAAAAAAGTTAAAGTAATAATATTAGAGGGTGCTGGAAAAGGATTTAGCGCAGGGCATAATTTGAAAGAAGTAAGAGGTTTAAAAAAAAAAAATAAATATTTAAAATTATTTAATTTATGTTCAAAAGTAATGATACAAATTGTTGAGGGCAGAAAGCCAGTAATAGCTAAAGTTCATGGTGCAGCATTTGCAGCTGGCTGTCAATTGGTTGCAAGTTGTGATTTAGCTTACAGTACTAAGAACTCGTTATTTGCTACTCCCGGTGTAAATATTGGTTTATTTTGCAGCACACCTATGGTTGCTGTTAGTAGAAAGATTAACAGAAAGCCAATGATGAAAATGCTTTTAACTGGAGAACCTATCAAAGCAAATTATGCAAAAGAAATAGGTTTAATTAATGACTATTTTTCAAAATCTAAACTTAACAGTGAAGTATTAAAAGTAGCAAAAAAAATTGCCTCGAAATCGAATTTAACAATAAAAATCGGAAAACGAGCTTTTTATAAACAATTAGAGATGCCATTAAACAAAGCTTATGTTTACACAAGTAAAATGATGACCCTTAACATGATGGCAATGGATGCAAAAGAAGGTATTTCAGCTTTTCTAGAAAAAAGAAAACCTAATTGGAAAAATAAATAATGTTGAATAAAAAAAATATTTTAATTTTAATTTTTGTTATATCAGGAATGTATTTTATTATGAGTTTTAACGATCATAATTTTAAAAGGGCTGTTGATGCATGTCTTGCTGGTAGTCAAAAGTTATCTGAATCAAAAATTACAGATTTACAAGAAGCAAAAAAATTTTGTGAGGAACAGATTAAAAAAAATAAGTAATGAGTAATATTAAAAGTATGGATAAATCATGTTGCGGTCCTGGTTATGCCAGTCCTACAGAGGCAATAAAGGCACCAAATGAAAAACTTTTATATACAATAGCTATTTATACTGGTACAGGAATTCAAAAACCTGATTATCTTGCTACTATTGATGTTGATCCAGATAGTCCAAATTATTCAAAAGTTATTCACCGTCTTGAAATGCCAGGAATAGGAGATGAGCTTCATCATATGGGGTGGAATGCTTGTTCGTCGTGTCATGGAGACTCTGGTATGAGTAGAAAATACCTATTAGTACCCGGTGTAAGATCAAATAATATCCATATAATAGATACGGCAAGTGAACCACGTGCTCCTAAAATTCACAAAATAATTAAAGGTTCAGAAATTAAATCAAAAACTAATTTGTCAGGGCCACATACTGTTCATTGCTTAGGTTCAGAGATTATTATTTCTTTTTTAGGTAACGCTAGAGGTGAGGCACCAGGGGGATATTTACATTTAAATAAAGATTTTGAAATTGTTGGAAGATGGGAAAACTCTATGGGCGATATTCCTTTTAGCTATGATTTTTGGTATCAACCAAGACATAACGTGATGATAAGCTCAGAGTGGGCAGCACCAAATACTTTCATGCCAGGTTTTGATTTAGAAGAGGTAGGACATTTAAAGTATGGTCGAAGATTGCACGTCTGGGATTTCAAAAAAAAAGAACCAATTGAAACCATGTACCTTGGAGAAGATGGTCTGATTCCATTAGAAGTAAAATTTATGCATAACCCTGATAGCAGTCATGGATTTTGTGGAGCAGCTTTAAGCGCAAATGTTATCCATTTTTGGAAATCTAAAGAAGGAAAATGGGAATGGGAAAAAATTATAGATGTTGCAAACGAACCACATCCTGAATGGCCAATTCCTGTACCTGGAGTGATGTCAGCTATACTTGTATCAATGGATGATAAATATCTTTATCTGAATAATTGGCTTCATGGAGATATGAGACAGTATGATATTTCAGATCCTCATAATCCAAAACTAACAGGCCAGGTATGGATGGGAGGTCTTTTAGGCAAAGCACCTGTTATAAATGGTGTAAAAATTGCAGGTGGTCCACAAATGTATCAATTGTCATTAGATGGAAAGCGCATGTATGTCACGACTTCATTATTTTCAACTTGGGACAATCAGTTTTATCCTGAAATACGCAAACAAGGAGGTGCAATGATAATGATTGATTGTGATGTAGAAAATGGTGGGATGAAAATAAATAAGGATTTTATAGTTGATTTCGGCAAAGAACCAAATGGGCCAAGTAGGTGTCATGAAAGTAGATACCCAGGTGGAGATTGTACAAGCGACATATGGCTTTAATACAGATTACAATCTCAAATCGCAATAATAGTGTTTATAAAGTTTCAGGACGAATGCCTTTACTTAAAGAATTAAGAGACCAAGGAGTTGATTTACCATATGGATGTGAGTATGGAGGATGTATCACATGTGCAGCAAAATTAATTAAAGGTGAAGTAGATCAACGTTCACAAGTTGCGCTTAACAATAGACAAATAAATAACGGCTATATAATTTTATGTGTTGCCAAACCCAAAACAGATTGCACAATTGAAATTGGTGTTGAGAGTCATGATAAACTTTATCGTAATCCTTTTCTTGACCCACTTGCACCTCATGAGTTAAAATCTGATATTGCTAGCAAAAAAATAAAAAAAAATAACAGAAATGAATCATAACGAACCTTATAGCGATGAGTATTTAAAAGATATTCTTAGCTCAGTTAAAACTATTGCAATGGTAGGAGCAAGTCCTGATAAAACAAAGTTTAGCTATGGAGTATTAAGAGTGTTACACGAAACTGGTTATAATATGATTCCTGTCAATCCACGTCCAGGTATAAAAGAAATCAGAGGATTAAAAGTTTATCCTGATTTAAAAGCAATTGATAAACCTGTTGATATGGTAGAGGTGTTTAGAAAGCCAGAAGATTTATACTCAATTGCCGAAGAAGCAATTGCTATAAATGCAAAAGTTTTATGGGGACAAATTGGAGTTATAAATCATGATGCTGCTAAGTTAGCTGAAGATGCAGGTCTTAAGGTAGTTATGAACAGATGTCCAAAAATTGAGCTATTTAGACCATTCTGGAAACCTCGACTTGATCTTAAAATTTAAAACTTTTAAATTTAGAGTTAAATATTTTTATGAATAAAGTATTTAAATTTTTGGATAATACTTTTTTAGATTTAGGTCGTCAGTTTAAATGGACCTACTTACCACCATTAATGGTTTATATGGCCGCAGGTATTTCTGGATTGACTGGAATTGTTGGAACATTCTTTGTCAAAGATTATTTAAATTTATCTGCAGCATTTCTTGCGGGTTTAGGTTTTTGGGCAGGTATACCGTGGGCATTAAAAATGCCATTAGGACATCTTGTTGATCTTATTTGGGAAAGAAAAAACTACATGGTTTATTTTGGAGCATCATTAATAGCTCTAAGTTTATTAATTATGTATGGACTCATTATTCATACAGAAGATATGGCTCAAATATTTTCAGTAGAAACATGGTTTGTAATTAGTGTGATTTTAGCTCCTGTTGGTTATGTTGTTCAAGATGTTGTAGCAGATGCTATGACTGTAGAGGCAGTACCTTTAATCGATGAGTCAGGAAACGATTACTCCAGAGATCAAATTAAAATAATGCACACAACAATGCAAACACTTGGTCGGTTCGCAATTATTGGTGGAACAGTTCTTGTTGCATTAGTTAATGTAATTTTATTTAGAGATGTAGAAAGTTTAGACCAGGCTGATAAGATTAATTTATACGGAACTATTTACCTTTACGCTCTTGTAATCCCTTTGGTTTCTATTTTGGGTGTAATTTTTGCTAATTATTTAAGACATAAAAAAATACAAAGTTTAAAATCCCAAGGTTTAGAATTTAAAGATGAAAGAGGAAATGAAAAAACAAAAGTAAATTGGTGGATTTTAGGTGGTAGTTTAATTTTTGTTATTTTTACTTTATCTGTTGGCTCTTTTAATGTGCCATTTGCTCAAGAAATTGTTTTTTTAGGTTCAGTTATAATTATTTTGTTTTTAATGTTTAAACTTATCAAAGAGCTGCCCGAAGAATTAAGACTAACAATTGTTGGCACAGCTGTAATTATTTTTATATTTCGAGCTATGCCAGGACCAGGGCCAGGTCTCACGTGGTTTGAGATTGATGTGCTTGAATTTAATGAGCAGTTTTTCTCAATTTTATCATTGCTTGCATCAATTTTAACATTAGCTGGCATTGTTTTGTTAAGACCATTTATGGCAAATAATTCAATTGCTAAAATTATTGTTGTCCTAAGTATTGCTGGTGCAGTTTTGTTTTTACCAAGTGTTGGAATGTATTATGGTTTTCATAATTGGACAGCTTCATTAACTGGTGGAGTGGTTGATGCTAAGTTTATTGCATTAATTAATACCGCGCTAGAGTCTCCTCTTGGACAGGTATCAATGATACCTTTACTTGCTTGGATAGCAAAAAATGCTCCAGCACATTTAAAGGCTACTTTTTTTGCAGTTTTTGCATCTTTTACAAATCTTGCTTTATCAGCAAGTGCATTAGGAACAAAATATTTGAATGAAATATTTACTGTAACAAGGGAAGTTAAAGATAAGGTTTCTGGTGAAATACAAACTACAGCAGATTATTCTGAACTTGGAATTTTATTGATTGTTGTAACACTTTTAACTTTAATTCTTCCAATTGTATTTGTATTTATAATTAATAATAGTAAATACAAAACTACTGAATAAAAATTTAATAAAATGAAAAAAATTTTCTTAGTCTATGGACATTACAATGATAATTCATTTAATTCAGCAATTCGTGATGAATTTATTAAACAATCAAAAATAAATGGAAATCAAGTTGATGTTGTTGATCTATATAAAGAGAAATTTAATCCTGTTTTCGCTGGTGAAGAACCTGATCAAGAAGTCTTAGATCATAGAAAAAGAATCGAGGAAAGTGATACAATTGTATTAATTGCTCCAATTTGGAATTTTAGAATGCCAGCGATAGTTGAAGGTTGGATAGATAAAGTTTTAGCCCCACCTTGGGCGTTTAGATTTAAACAGTTGGTTGGAAATTACGGTTATCCAATTGGAAACTTAAGAGATAAAAAAGCTATAATATTCTGTACATATGGTTCACCAAGATTAGCAATTACAACTTTTTTTTTAAACTTACCAATAAGAAGATTAAAAAGAGGAGTATTTCATATGTGTGGCATATATAACATTGTCTATAGAAGATATTTTGCAGTACCATTTGTTAGTGATGCAAAGAGACAAGAATTTTTAAATGATGTTAGAAAAACTGCTAATAATCTTTAAAGCTGTAATTTTATTTTTTTTCTTTATCTCATTTTCTTACGCTGAATTATTAGACCCCAATAGCACTATAAGCCCCAAAGAAGTTGTTAAAATTCAATTGAGTGGGCTTCAAAAAAATGATCTTGAATATAAAGATAGTGGTATAGAACAAACTTGGAAATTTGCTCACCCAAATAATAAGAGAGTAACAGGACCATTAAGCAACTTTAAGATGATGATAAAAAGCGACTCTTATGTGATGATGATCAACCACCTTAGTCACACAATAACAGAGCTTGGAAGTAGTGACAAATGGGCACAATTTGAAGTTATTATTCTTGATAAAGACAAAATTTATCACAAATTCAATTGGCAAGTTGAAAAGTTCACCTCAGAGGGAATTTTAAAGGACTGCTGGTTAACTACAATGGTATCCAGCCCAATCCCTCTTGGGAGCTCAATTTAATTGTCCATATATACATTTTTGTTTCGTAATAATTAAAAATTTAGTAGGAATCCCTGAATGAAAACAAAAACTAAAGTTGTAGTAGTTGGTGGAGGAGTTGTAGGGGTAAGTGCCCTTTATCATTTAGCAAAAAAAGGCTGGTCTGATGTTGTTCTAGTTGAAAGAAAAGAGTTAACTTCAGGATCTACTTGGCACGCAGCAGGTTTATTACCTTTATTTAATATGAGTTATTCAGTTGGACAACTTCACAAGTATGCAGTTAATCTTTATAAAACATTGGAAGAAGAAACAGGGAAAAATGTTGGCTTTAGTGTTGTTTCAAATATTCGTCTAGCAAGCACAAAAGATAGAATGGATGAATACCATCAATACGCAGGTGTCGCTCGAACTATTGGAGTAGATGTTAAATTTTTGAAACCAGAACAAGTAAAAGAAATTTGGCCATTATGTCATACGGATGATTTAGTTGGAGCAATACAACATCCAGAAGATGGATATATTCAACCAGCTGATTTAACACAAGCATTAGCAACAGGTGCAAGGAACAGAGGAGCTGAAATTTATAGAAACACAACAGTTCTATCTATGAGGCAAACTAAAAAAGGATGGGTTGTAGAAACAGATAAAGGATCAATAGAGTGCGAACATGTTATTTCATGTTCAGGAAATTTTGCACGTCAAACAGGTGAAATGGTAGGATTAGACATTCCGGTAATACCTGTTGAACATCAATACATTGTTACAGAGCCACATCCTGCAATTCAAAAAAGAAAAAAAGATGGATTACCAGAAATGGGCGTCTTAAGAGATAGTGATAGCAGATGGTATATGAGGGAAGAAGCTGGAGGATTAATTTTAGGTCCTTATGAGGATGGTGCACCAGCTTGTTATGTAGAAGGGCCATCAAAAAATTCTGAATATGAATTATTTCAAGAAGACTTAGACAGATTAGCTCCACATATTGAAGGAGCAATTCATAGAGTTCCTGCGTTTGGGGAGGTTGGGGTAAAAAAAGTTTATAACGGAGCAATCTGTTATACACCTGACGGAAATCCAATTGTTGGACCTGCTTGGGGTCTTAAAAATTTTTGGATTAATGAAGGACATAGTTTTGGAATAACAGCAGCAGGAGGTGCAGGTTGGCAATTAGCAGAATGGATAGTTGATGGTGAACCTACAATTGATATGTTAGGAGTTGAACCAAGACGTTACGGAAATTATGCAACTAAATCTTATTTAAAAGCAAAAAATGAAGAAGCATATAGTCATGTTTTCATAGTTCATTATCCAGATGAAGAAAGACCAGCAGCAAGACCACTAAGAACAGCCCCTTGTTATGAAAGAATGAAAAATTTAGGCGCTGTATTTGGTCAGAAGTTTGGATGGGAAAGACCAAATTTCTTTGCAACAGATGGAATCGAACAAAAAGATGATTGGTCTTTTAGAAGATCGAAATGGTTTGATGCTATTAAAAAAGAATGTCAAAATGTAAAAGAAAACGTTGGTCTTTTAGATATGACTGCGTTTGCAAAATGTAGAATTAAAGGGCCTAAAGCAGAGGAGTTTTTAGATTATTTAGTAGCTAATAAACTTCCAAAAAAGATTGGAAGGATAAATCTGTGTCATGCTTTAAATACTAAAGGTGGTGTACATTCAGAATTTACAATAATGAAAGAAGCTGAGAATAGTTACTATTTAGTTTCTGCTGGAGCAAATTTAAGATTAGATCATGACTGGATACAAAAATGGATGCCAGATGATGGATCGGTAATATTTGAAGATCTAACAAACAGTACAGGAGTTCTGGTAGTAGCAGGTCCTAAAGCTAGACAATTAATGCAAAAGGTTTCAACAGACGATTTTTCTAATGAGAATTTTAAATGGCTGACTGCTAAAAATGTAAATGTTGGATATGCTCCAGTTAATGCAATGAGAGTAAACTTTGTAGGTGAGCTTGGTTGGGAATTACATCATCCAATTGAATATCAAAACCATGTTTTTGATAAATTAATGGAAGCAGGAAAAGATTTAGGAATTAAACCTTTTGGAATTAGGGCTATGAATAGTTTAAGAGTTGAAAAATCTTACAAACTAGTTGGTACAGAATTATCAATTGAATACTCACCATATGAGTCTGGTCTTGATAGATTTGTTCATCCAAATAAAGGAAACTTTATTGGTTTAGAGGCACTTAATAAATGGAGAGAAAAAGGTTTTGATAATAAATTAGTTACTTTAGAGGTTCATAATACTAAAGACGCAGATGTACTTGGAAATAACCCAATTTTTAAAGACGGAAAAGTTGTTGGAAGAGCAACTGGTGGCGAATTTGGATTTAGATTAGATAAATCAATAGCTCTTGCAATGGTTAAACCAGATTGCTCAACTGTGGGCGACAAATTACAAGTTGATATATTAGGTGAAATGTACGACGCTACCGTTCTAGATGAAAGTCCATACGATTCAGAAAATAATTTATTGAGAGCTTAATGAAAATTTTAGTAGCTGTAAAAAGAGTTATTGATTACAACGTTCAAATCAGAGTTAAGGAAGATGGGACTGGTGTAGTTACTGACAATGTTAAAATGTCAACCAATCCTCCCGATGATAATGCAATAGAAGAGGCTGTAAAAATTAAAGAGGCGGGTAAAGCTACAGAAGTAGTTGCAATAACAGTTGGAGAAGAAAAAGCTCAAGAGACAGTTAGGAAAGCATTAGCTGTTGGTGCAGACAGAGGTATTCATGTAAAAGTTGATGGAATTTTAGAACCTCTAGCTGTTTCAAAAATTTTACAAAAAATAGTAGATAAAGAAAAACCAGATTTAGTATTTATGGGTAAACAAGCAATCGATGATGATTGCAATCAAACAGGACAAATGTTGAGTGCTTTATTAAATTGGCCACAAGCAACGTTCGCATCAAAGATTGAAGTTAAAGATAATAAATTAGAAGTTACTAGAGAGATAGATGAGGGCCTTGAAACAATTGAGATAAATTTTCCAGCTATTGTAACTTGTGATCTTAGACTTAATGAACCAAGATACGCATCACTACCAAATATTATGAAGGCTAAGAAAAAACCAATTGAAGAAATTCCAGCTTCTGATTTAGGTGTAGATGTATCACCAAGATTAGAACAATTAAAAGTAGAGGAACCTCCAAAAAGAAAAGCAGGTATAAAAGTAGCAAATGTTGCTGAATTAGTTCAAAAATTAAAAAATGAGGCAAAGGTAATTTAATGGCAGTTTTACTTATAGCAGAACACAACAATAAAGAGTTAAGACAATTTACTCTTAATGCAGCTACAGCAGCATCTCAAATTGACTCAGATGTTCATGCTGTAATCATTGGTCAAAACGCTGCAGAAGCTGCAAAACAGTTATCTGAACTTCCAGTAGTTAAAAAAGTATTGAGTGTGGAAGCAGCTCACTATGAAAACTTCACAGCAGAAAATTTTGCTCCAGTGATTGTTAAACTTGCAGAAAATTATTCTCACATTGTTTGTTCAGCAAATACATTTGGAAAAAATTTGATGCCACGAATTGCTGCTCATCTTGATACATCGCAAGTAAGTGACATTATTAAAGTAATGTCCCCAGATACTTTTTTAAGACCAATTTATGCTGGAAACGCATTTGCAACAATCAAAAGTAATGATATTAAAAAGTGCGTAACAATCAGACCCACTTCTTTCGATCCCTGTGAGAGCACGGGCGGATCAGCCCCAATTGAAAAATTAGATGCTAGTGAAGAGTTTTCAAATACAAAATTTATCAAAAGAGAAGAAATTAAATCTGATCGACCTGAGCTTGGAACAGCAAGAATCGTTGTATCAGGTGGCAGAGGAATGCAAAGTGGAGACAATTTTAAATTAATTACAGAAATTGCTGACAAACTAGGTGCAGCAATTGGAGCATCAAGAGCGGCAGTAGATGCTGGATATATAAGTAATGATCATCAAGTGGGGCAAACAGGAAAAGTGGTTGTACCAGATCTATATATAGCTATTGGAATTTCAGGAGCAATTCAGCATCTAGCTGGAATGAAGGAAAGTAAAGTGATTGTTGCAATTAATAAAGACGGTGAAGCGCCAATTTTTAGTGTAGCAGATTACGGTCTTGAAGCAGATTTATTTGAGGCAATACCTCAGTTCATGGAAGAGCTGAACAAATTAAACACTATACAAAAATAATCCTTACAGTTAAAAACTAGAGTATGTCTAGAGAATCAATGGAATATGATGTTGTAATCATTGGTGGAGGTCCATCAGGATTATCAACTGCAATAAAGTTAAAACAACTAGATCCAAATTTAAATGTTTGTCTATTAGAGAAAGCTTCAGAAATTGGAGCCCATATTTTAAGTGGAAATGTATTTGAAACACGTGCTCTAGATGAATTAATACCTAATTGGAAAGAATTAAATTCTCCAATCAAAACAAAAGTAACTAAAGAAAAATTTTTATTTTTAGGAAAAACTAAATCTTTAAGCTGGCCAACTTGGCTACTACCTTCGGTACAACAAAATCATAAAAATTATATTATCAGTTTAGCAAATCTGTGTAGATGGCTTGCGGAACAAGCTGAAAATTTAGGTGTAGAAATCTTCCCAGGATTTCCAGCAAGTGAAATTTTATATAATGAAGATGGATCTGTTAAAGGTGTTGCAACTCAAGATATGGGTATAGACAAGGATGGTAATAAAAAAGATAGTTTTGAACCTGGTATAGAGCTTTTAGGTAAAGTAACTGTTTTTGCAGAAGGATGCAGAGGTCATTTAGGAAAACAATTGATTGAAAAATTTGAATTAAATAAAGGTAAAGATCCTCAACAATATGGAATTGGATTTAAAGAAATTTGGGAAATAGAAGATAAAAATCATCAAGAAGGCTTAGTTATGCATACAGCTGGATGGCCATTAGATAACAGCACATATGGTGGTAGTTTTATGTATCACGCAGAAAATAAACAAGTTTTTGTTGGCTATGTAATTGGTTTGGATTACAAAAATCCACATTTATCTCCATATGATGAATTTCAGAGGTTTAAAACACATCCGGCAATAAAAAAAATTATAGAAGGTGGAAAAAGAATTTCTTATGGTGCAAGAGCCTTAATTGAAGGTGGATTTCAAAGTTTACCAAAAATGTTTATGCCTGGAGCACTACTAGTTGGATGTGATGCTGGAACTTTAAATATGCCAAAAATTAAAGGCTCTCATACAGCTATGAAAAGTGGGATTATTGCAGCCGAAACTATTAATGAACACTTAAAGGAAAACAAAGATTTATCTATTTATGAAGATAAATTTAAAAATAGCTGGTTATATAAGGAACTTTATGAAGCTAGAAACGTAAAACCTAGTTTTAGTTGGGGATTAATTTTAGGAATAATTTTCACAGGTATCGATCAAATTTTATTTAGAGGAAAACTTCCTTTTACCCTAAAATACAAACACGCTGATCACGAAACATTAAAGCCAGCAAATGAGATGCCTAAAATAGATTATCCAAAATATGACAATGTTATAACTTTTGATAAAACAAGTTCAGTTTATCTAACTGGAACCAATCATGCAGATAATCAACCAGTTCATTTAAAGCTTAAAGATCCTGATTTACCAATCAATTATACTTTAGAAAAATTTGATGAACCTGCACAAAGATATTGTCCTGCAGGTGTATATGAAGTTCAAAAAGAAAATAATGTAAATAAATTTGTAATCAATTCTCAAAACTGTATTCATTGTAAAACTTGCGATATTAAAGAACCCTCTCAAAATATTACTTGGGTTACTCCAGAGGGTAGTGGTGGTCCAAGATATGGAAATATGTAAATTAGGACAAATCTATTGCAAACTTTTTTAAAGTTTCAATAGGTACATATTTAAGCGTGTTTTCGTGGGTTCTTTTCAAAAATATTGGACATCCTTTACCGGCTTCAACTGCTCTTGCATACCAACTGGCACACAAACACCATCCATCTCCATCTTTTAAACCTGGAAACCCAAATTCAGGATGTGGAGTAATTAAATCGTTACCTGCTTCTTTCATCCACTCTAAGCATTCGGTAGTAACTTTAGCACAAACTGTATGAAGTCCATGATCATTCTCGTCTGTATTACAACAACCGTCGCGAAACCATCCTGTTAAAGGATCATTTGAACATTCTTCCAGGTCTTCGCCTAGAACATTTTTTTGTTTTTTAATCTCCACCATAAACGTCGTATATGTTATCGTCTATTTTCGCATTAAATGAAATTGATCTTCTTTCTTCTTTTGTATTTTTAAATGGATAAACATGATGCATTAAATAATTAGGAAAAAAATAAAAATCTCCAACTTTAGGAATAATATTATAAGTAGAATGACTTAAAAACATTCTGGATCCATGCATTAATTGAAGAGCTCCTCCTTTATAGCTTATTTGTTTTTTATCTTGTTTATTTTTTCCTAGGTTGGATGGTACTTTTAAAAACCCCGCACCTGATATATGACCACTATGCCAATGAGTTGGATTATATTCATTTTCATATTGTCTTACGACCCAAGATTTTAAAATTTGGAATTTTGTAATTTTATTTTTAGTTTCTAACTCTATCCATTTACTAACACAGTTGCTGAGAAATTGTCCCCAACCGCTTTCTTGCATAATCTTTTGTTCAAGTTCAAATTCTTGAGTAACATCTCCTACTAGTCTTTCACCAATATCTAATTCCTTAGATTTTTTTTTGTCCAATATAATTTTATCAATATAATTATTTAAATTGTCTATAATTGATTGTGGAATACTAACCTTCAATATTGATGGTCCAAATATTTTAATAAGCTCAATATTTATTTTTTCCATACTTAAATTAACAATAAGTTTTATATTTTAGTTGGATTAGGTTGTCCTTTATAAACTTCTTCAGGATCAAATTTTTTTTCTTTTTCAAGAAATTCCATTTCAACTTTTCTTCCGTTTTCTATTGGTCCCATAGGAATAGATCTATAAAAACATGATCTATAACCAACATGACAACTAGCTCCATCCCCTATGTCAACTGTTAACCATATCGAGTCTTGATCATCATCAATTCTTATCTCAGTAACTTTTTGTGTAAAACCACTTGTTTTACCTTTGTGCCAAATAGCTTTTCTCGATCTACTAAAATAGTGTGCTTCTTTAGTTTCAATTGTCTTTTTAAGAGCTTCTACATTCATATATCCATGCATTAAAATATCTTTTGTTTTTGAGCACATGGTAATCACAGGTATCAACCCATCATTATCAAACTTCGGCGAAAGAAGATTTCCTTCTTCAATATCATAGATATTTTCTCTTTTTTTGAACATATGGGGTGATTATTTAGCACATATCTAAATATATTAAATATTTTTAAATTGAGGTATTTACTGTATAAAAAGGCGCTATGAAATTAGTAAAAGACACAGACAACAATAATTTAGAGACAAAAGAAGTTTCAGATAAAGAAGCAGAGGAAGCTATAAGAACAATTTTGTCATGGATGGGAGAAGATCCAAAAAGAGAGGGATTGTTGGAAACACCCAAAAGAGTTGTAAAAGCATTTAAGGAATATTTTCAGGGTTATAACGAGGATGCAAAAAAAGTATTAAATAAAACTTTTGGTGATGTAGAAGGTTATAGCGATATGGTGGTTCAAAAAAATATTTCAGTACAAAGTCATTGCGAACATCATATGGCTCCAATTATTGGAAAAGCACATGTTGCTTATATACCAAATGAGAGAGTTGTGGGATTGAGTAAAATTGCGAGAGTAGTTGAAATATTTTCAAAAAGATTACAAACACAAGAGAGATTAACAGTTCAGATAGCAAACAGCTTAATGGAAGCGTTAGATGCAAAAGGCGTAGCTGTTACAATAGATTCAACTCATCAGTGTATGACTATGAGGGGTATAAAAAAAGAACAAGCAACAACTGTAACTAATTTTTACTTAGGTCAATTCAAGGAAGATCTGAGTTATCAAAATAGATATTTACGATTTATTAGCACTGAGTTAAAAGACTAGTGTGTCTGATCAATTCAAAGCACTGATACTAAATCAAGAAGGTGAAAACTTCTCACGTGAAGTTAAATCAATTGATAAAAGTTTTTTAAAACATGGAGACGTCACTGTAAAAGTCGATTATTCTGACCTTAATTTTAAAGATGGAATGATTTTAAAGAATGGTGGACGATTAGTTAAAGAATTTCCACATATTCCAGGGATAGATTTTTCAGGAAAAGTAATTGAGAGTGCAAATTCAAAATTTAAAGAAGGAGATGAGGTAATTTTAACTGGATTTAGAGTTGGAGAAATATTTTTTGGAGGATATTCACAAATTGCAAAAGTAAATGCAGATTTTCTAGTAAAAAAACCTGATAGCTTAACAACTAAAGAAGCTATGATTTTAGGTACTGCAGGTTTTACATCATTAATGAGTGCTTTTGCAATTCAAGCAAGGGAAAGTATTTTATTGGGAGAAAAAGTAAATGATGTTTTAGTAACAGGTGCGACAGGAGGAGTTGGCAGTGTAGCAATCATGGCATTAACCAAAATGGGATATAATGTTTCTGCTGTTACTGGAAAAGATTCAAAATCGGATTATTTAAAATCATTAGGTGCAAAAAACATTATAAATAGGGCTGAATTTGACAAAGATCCACGACCAATAGACAAAGGTCTATGGGACGGAGTTGTAGACACTGTTGGTGGAAAAATTTTAGCAAATGCAATTGCTCAAACAAAATCAAATGGGATAATATCTGTGTGTGGAAATGCAAATAGTAACGAACTAAATACAAATTTATTACCATTTATGTTGAGAGGTATTAAAGTTTGGGGCATGGACTCTGCTAATTGTAGCATAAAAAGAAGAGGTTTTATTTGGGGAGAAGCAAAAAATTTAATTGATTTTGATTTATTGGAAAAATCGGTTTTAACAGTAAGCTTGGAGGAATTGATTGAGACTTATCCTAAAATTTTAAAAGGTGAAATTTCTGGAAGAGTTTTAGTTGATTTAAATAAATAATGGACTGGGATAAATTAAAAATTTTTCATGCTGTTGCAGAAGCTGGCAGCTTTACAAATGCTACTGTAAATTTGAATTTAAGCCAATCGGCTATAAGTAGGCAAATCCAATCATTAGAACAAGATTTAAAAGTACAATTGTTTGAAAGGCATGCAAGAGGCTTAACTCTCACGCAAAATGGAGAATATGTTTTTAAAACAGCTCATGAAGTAATAAGTAAGCTTAAAGAAGTTGAAACATCATTGGGTGATCAAAAGAGTAAACCAACAGGAAAATTAACAATTACAACGGTAAGAAGTTTTGGAACACACTGGTTAACACCAAGAATTCAAGAATTTATGATACTTAATCCTGAGATTGAAATAGAGTTAGTTTTTGATGATAAAGAATTAGATTTAAGTACTCGACAAGCTGATATTGGAATTTTTATGAGAAGACCAAAACAGCTTAATTATATTCAAAAAAAATTAGTGGATATCAAGTACTATATTTATGGATCAAATAAATATTTAGAAAAAAATGGAATGCCAAAAACAATTAATGACTTAAATAAACATAAATTTATCTCTTTTGGAAAAGGAGCTCCTTCGCCAGTTTACAATCCTGATTGGGCTTTAAAAATAGGAATGCATGATGGCAAAAAAAGAAAATCAATTATGAAGGTTAATAGTGTTAGTGGTTTATTATATGGTGTTGAGTCTGGAGTGGGTTTGGCAGCATTGCCAGAATATTTAGTTTCAAATACTAGTAGTATAATTAAAGTACTTCCTAAAGTAGAAGGACCAATAACAGAAGCTCACTTTGTTTATCCTCAATCCTTAAAAAACACAGCTAGAGTCCAAGCTTTTAGAAATTTCTTATTCAGTAAAATCGGCGATTGGAAATAAAAAATCCCCAAATACCAATAAAATTAGTATCTAAACATATATGCGACATTATTGCGATTGATAATCATTCGCATTGAGAATAGTTCTCATTCTCAAACAATAACGTAATAATTAAGGAGTTTAATGAGAAAATTATCAATTTTGGCGTTAATTACATGTTTATTTGCATCAACTTTTGCAATTGCGAATGAGGTAAATGTATTTAATGCAAGACATTATAAGGCTGATGCTGAAATGTATGGAAAATTTACAGCAGCTACAGGAATTAAAGTAAATTTAATTAATGGTAAATCAGGAGCCTTAGAAAAAAGAATAGCAGAAGAAGGAGCAGATTCTTCAGCTGATCTTTATATCACTGCAGATGCTGGAAGATGTGGCGCAATGGATGTAAAAGGTTTGCTTCAAAGTGGTTTAACATCAGGTACAATTAAAGCTTCTGTTCCAAAAAACTTTAGAACTAGTAAGTGGGTTGGAGTAGCAAAAAGAGCAAGAATTATTTATTACTCACCTGAAAGAGTTAGTGGTGCTGAGTTGTCAGGTTTAACTTACGAAGGTTTAGCTGATCCAAAATGGAAAGGCAGAATAGTAATAAGAAAATCTAGTAACATTTATAATAAATCACTTGTAGCTTCATTAATTGCAAATAATGGAAAAGAAGCGACAGCTGAATGGGCAAAAGGTGTTGTAGCTAATATGGCTAGAGACTCAAAAGGTAATGATAGAGCTCAAATCATGGCAGTAGCAGCTGGTGAAGCTGATATTGCAGTAGCTAATACTTATTATTTAGCACTTATGCTTTCAGGTAAAAAAGGTGCTGAACAACAAGCAGCTGCAAAAAAAGTTAAAGCGTTTTTCCCTAACCAGCAAGACAGAGGAACACACATGAACATTAGCTGTGCTGCTCTAGTTAAAGGTGCGCCTAATAAAGCAAATGCGATTGCACTTGTTGACTTTTTATTATCACCAGAATCACAGGAACACTTTACGAATAATACGTTTGAGTTTCCAATGATAAGTGGTGTTTCTCCAAATCCATTGGTAGTAAATAATTTGGGATTAGATTTTAAACAAGATCTAAAAACAAAAGTTTCTAAATATGGAAAACACCAAGCTGCTGCATTAGAAATTATGACAGCTGCTGGCTGGAAGTAACACATAGTGAAAAAGAATTTATTTGATTTTGATTTAAGTAATTCTTCTGATATGAGTGGTTCACTTGAAGGTCAGATAACATGTGAACCATGCTCATCAGAGTGTGAAAAGATTAAAAGAAAAATAAATAATAGAAAATTATCTGAGATTGAAAAAGACGAGGCTCTAGACATCCTCACTCCTTTTAAATGATGATATATTTCTTTTTAGACGGTGCCCGCGTTACTCTCCTTTAGGATCTTTACCCTTTCCTAAAAATTGTCGTGGGCATTAAAAAAATATGATAGAAGGATTTAAAATACCACAAGTAACTTTTAGAATTAGAGAAGGTGATACTTCGGATAATGAAATTGCATGTGCAATTGGTGGGAAGTGGACAAATAAGTCCACTGATGATTTTTTTAAAAATAAAAGAGTAATTTTATTTAGTTTACCTGGTGCATTTACACCAACATGCTCTTCTCAACAATTACCTGGATTTGAAAAAAATGCTGATGAATTAAAAAAAATTGGCATTGACGAAATTTATTGTTGTTCAGTAAATGACTCATACGTGATGAATGCTTGGGCTAAAAAAATGGGTATTTCTAAAGTTAAAGTAATACCAGATGGATCAGGACTTTTTACAAAATATATGGGAATGTTAATCTCCAAAGACCATGATGGATTTGGTCAAAGAAGTTGGAGATATATGGCAGTTATTAATGACGGTATTGTTGAAAAATGGTGGCAAGAGCCTGGAATTAATAATTCAGGCGCAGATAATGACCCTTATATAGAAACAACACCAGAAAATACACTAAAATACCTCTCTGCATCAAAGTAAAATCATATTAAAAAAATTTTTTTATATTATAAGACCCTTAATGTTAAAGAATTTAAATATCTGGTTTCTATCCTCTTTATTGGTGTCTATAGGTGTATTAATTCCAATCGTTACAGTTTTTTTTAGTTTTTTTGAAGAGACCTCAAATTATTACCAAATATTAAAAGATACTTTCTTATTTGAATATATTTTTAATTCTTTCATACTACTATTTTTTGTCTTAATCCTTACATTTATAATAGGCACTGCATCTGCATACTTGGTTTCTTTTTATAAATTTCCTTTTAGTGATTTCTTTAAATGGGGTCTTATACTTTCTTTTGCTGTTCCACCTTACATTTACGCATATTCTTTGACAGCCTTTTTTGAAAATTATGGTACAGCTTTTACAATCTTAACAAATTTATTTGGAGAAGGGGAATACAATAAATATATTCCAAAGTTCGATGGTCTTCTTGGAGCAGTACTTTCCCTTTCATTTTCATTATACGCTTATGTATATATTCTTTCTAGGGCATCATTTTTATATCAATCTCAAAACTTAATTGATTTAGGAAGAAGTTTAGGTTTTTCAAAATTTAAATCTTTATATTCTTTGATATTGCCAGCTGCTAGGCCAGCCATAGTCGCTGGGTTATCTCTTGTTGCAATGGAGACATTAGCAGAATTTGGTGCAGTAGATTTTTTTTCAATAAATACTTTAACTACTGGAATTTATAATTCTTGGATTACATTTGATGATTTAGCTTTTTCAAATAGATTATCATTTTTCTTACTAATATTTATATTTGCATGTTTTATACTTGAAAATTTTTCAAGAAAAAAAGCTAAATATCATTTTAATTCAAAAGGTGGATTTAAACAAAAAGAAAAAATTACTTTATCTGGAAAAAAATCTTTTTTTGCATTTTTATTTTGTTTTATTGTTTTCTTTTTAAGTTTTTTATTTCCTTTAAGCCAAATGTTATATTGGACAATTAAATTTCCAGAAAATCTTTTTGATATTGATATAATTTCACTTACTTTAAATACTATTTATCTTGTCACTTTATCTAGTATAGTATTGATTTTATTTTCTTTAATTTCAAATTATGGAAACAGAGTTTCAAAAAACAAAGTTTTAAATTTTTTATCTACTATATCTATTTCAGGTTATGCAATTCCAGGTGTAATTTTAGCAGTAGCATTTATTACATTTGTAGCTTGGTTTGATGAAAACATTGTTAAAACTTTAGGATTTTTATCTATTAAAAAAATCTTTATTGGATCTATTATTGGTCTTGTTTTAGTTTATTTTGTAAGATTTTATTCATTAGCATTTAATGGAATAAAATCGGGCTATGAAAAAATAAACATTTCAGTTGATGAAAGTTCATATTTACTTGGTTATTCAAAGAAAAAAACCTTTTTTAACATTCATGTTCCTTTTTTAAGAAACTCACTTTTATTTGTGGCTATACTGATTTCTCTAGAAATTATAAGAGAACTACCAATTACCCTTATTTTAAGACCATTTAATTTTGAAACTTTTGCAACAACCGCTTATATATCTGCATCTGAAGATTTATTAGAAGCAGCTGCAGTTCCATCATTATTTTTAATTTTAATTGCAACTATATTTATTATGTTTACATCTAAATATATTTTATCAGAAAAATGAAAAATAATTTTTTAGAAATTAAAGGTGTTGATTTTATAATTGGTGGAAAAACCAAAGTTAAAAATGCTTCATTTATAATTAGGAATGAAGGAGATACTCTGTGCATTTTAGGTCCTTCAGGTATTGGGAAGACAACAATATTAAGAACAATAGCAGGTTTAGAAAAAATTGAAAAAGGATCAATTAAATTAAATGGTAAATTAATATCCTCTAAAGATAAACACGTTGAACCTGAAGATAGAAATGTATCTTTAGCTTTTCAAGATAATAGCTTATTTCCACATTACACTGTCGAAAAGAATATATTGTTGGGTTCTGAAAGAAATAAAATAAAAAAGAAAAAAAAGCTAAGTTTTAAAGAAATAATAGATTTACTAGATATTTCAAAAATACTTAAAAAATACCCCCACGAAATAAGTGCTGGAGAGGCACAAAGAGCTTCACTTGCAAGATCGTTATTAACTCAACCTGATCTTTTGCTTTTAGATGAACCGCTATCTAATGTAGACCAAAGTTTTAAAGAGGAAATTCAAGTAAGATTAAAAAAATTATTAAGCAAATTAAAAATTACAACAATAATTGTTACTCATGATTCATATGAAGCTTTTTATCTTGGTACCAAATGTGCAATTATATTAGATGGCCAAATAAAACAGTTTGATGATCCTTATAACGTTTATCATTTTCCAAACTCAGTTGAAGTAGTAAATTTTTTAAATCGTGGAATTTTAATTCCAGCAAAAGTAACAGGAGAAAACTCATTAGAAAATGACGATCTTGGAACAATTAAAGGTAATTTTATCAAGCATTATCCAAAAGGTTCAAATGTGCAATTATTATTACAACCAGAGGACCTTGAGCACGACGATAAAAGTAATCTAAAGCTAGAAGTAGTAGATCGAAAATTTAGAGGAACAAACTTTATCTATACTTTAAAAACCAATAGCAATTTATTAATTCCAGTTTTTGTTCATTCCCATCACGAACATCAACATGAAGCTGATGAAAAATTTGGAATTAAAAGACCGATTAATATTGATCACATAGTTTGTTTTTAATAGAACAAGCAAATGCTCACTAAAAAACAATTATTAACTAGAGGGATACTGGATATTTCTCCACATATGCTTTCAGTAATACCGTTTGGAATAATCTGTGGAGCAATTGGGGTTGAGCTCGGATTTGACCCATATTTGGTTTACGCAATGTCGTTCATAATTTTTGGAGGAGCTTCACAAATTGTTTTTTTACAGTTATTATCTGGAGGTGCTTCAGGATTAGTGGCCGCCATATCAGTGGGAGTAATAAATTCTAGACATTTATTATATGGTGCAGTTTTATCAGAATATTTAGAAAAATTATCTTTAATTAAAAAATTATTTTTTTCTTATGTGATTGTAGATCAGAGTTTTGCTGAGTCTAACAAATTTTTTAAAAAAAATAAAACAGAAAAATATTTGCACTATCATTTAATTGGAACTGGTTGCACTATGTGGGTGTGTTGGCAAATTGCAACGTTGTCTGGAATTATATTAGGATCATTTGTTCCTCAAGAGCTTGGATTAAAAATTGTTATACCACTTACTTTTATAGCAATTGTTGTTCAAGATTTAAAAAAAATTGATCATTTAATTGTTATGATTGTCTGTGGATTAAGTTCTTTGTTATTCTATGATGCCCCATTTAGATCTTACATAATTATTTCACCAATTATTGCATTATTTGTAGCTGCATTAATTTTAAGGTTAAAAAAATGACTTTATATTCAATTCTTGTAGCTGGAATACTTACTTATTTTAGTCGAATGACTATGGTTGCTCTAGTAAGTAGAGATATGTTGAGTGATAGAATTAAAGGTGTATTAGCTTATGTTCCTTCAGCTGTATTTCCAGCAATAATATTTCCAGGAATTTTTATTAATGATTATGGAAATTTTATTGAAATGAATGATCCTAAGATTTTTGCAGCAATAGTCGCTGTTATCATTGGTTATTTTTCAAAAAATATTATTGCAACTATTTTAGCAGGATTAATTTCTTATTGGTTTTTAATATTTATTTAAATTAATTTAACTCCCATTCTTATAGCTACAAAAAGAACAAGAGCAGATGTAATCAGAGCCAAAACTCTTGTTGAAAATATCTTTAGATTTAAATAATTTCCTATTTGTCCTCCAATAAAAACTACAATTAATAAATTAAAATAAGAGTAAATTTCTTCGAAATATATGTCTTTGGTTAATTGGCCAATAATTCCAAAAATTGAGTTTATTAATATAAATAGCGATGCTGCAGTAATAATATGTTTAGATTTTGCTACTTTAAGCAAGAATAAAATAGGACTTAAAAAAATACCTCCACCAATTCCAACAACGCCAGAAATAAATCCTAATATTGCACCGATAATAATTGAAACAAAATAAGGTATGTTTCTATAACTTTCTTGTTTATCATCATATGAATTAAAGTTAATTAACAGCAAAAATCCAGCTATTAACAAAACAAAAAATAACAGTATTTCAAAAAATTGTTTTTCTATAGGAATTGAACCACCAATAAACGAAAATGGAATTGATCCAATTAAGTAAGGAACTAATAATTTTAGGTTGAGATTTCCAGCTTGGATGTAATTGAAACAATTTCCAGTTACAACTATAATGTTGCATCCCAATGCTATTATAGGAAAAATTGTAAATGGTACTCCCCAAATTAAGAAAAGAGCAAGATAAGTCGAGCCTCCTCCAAAACCAACACTTGAATATAAAATTGCTGTTAGAAAAAATAAGATTGATAATGTATTCATCGTTAACTATTGTTATAAAAATATATGAAGGTCAATATAGCTATTTTAACTGTAACAGACACTAGAACTTTTGATAATGACAAGTCGGGCGCTATTTTAGTGAAAAAAATTGATGAAGCGTCACATAATTTAGTGGATAGAAAAATTTGCAAAGATGCAAAAGAGGATATTAAAAAAATCTTAAAAGAGTGGATAAATAAAAAAGATATTGATGTAATTATTACCACTGGTGGAACTGGACTTACTGGAAGGGATATTACACCAGAAGCTGTTAATGATATAGCAGATAAACAAATTCCTGGCTTTGGTGAAGTTTTTAGAACTATAAGTTTAAAAACAGTTGGAACTTCATCTATTCAATCACGAGCTTGTGCAGTACTTGCAAATGGCAAATATATTTTTGCTTTGCCAGGTTCTTCAGGCGGAGTTACAGATGCTTGGGACGGTATATTAAAACATCAATTAGATATTAATCACAAACCATGTAATTTTGTTGAATTATTTCCTAGACTTAAAGAAAAATAATTATTTCTGGTACTTTTCCTTCCATTCTGAATAAGGCATTCCATAAACATGTTCTTTTGCATCTAAATCAGATATTTGGATACCTTTTTTATCAGCCTCTTCCTTATACCATTTTGACAAACAGTTTCTGCAGAATCCAGAGAGATTCATTAAGTCTATATTTTGAACATCTTTTCGATCTCTTAAATGTTTTATTAATCTTTCAAATGTTGCAGATTGTAATTCTTGATTTATTTTATTATCCATAATTTTTTAAGATTAGCTTACAATTTTAACTTAGTAAGTAAATATAAATTATTTACTCTGAATTAGATTACCTTCTAACCATTCACTATCTTCATTTTCATAATGTTCTTTTTTCCAGATCGGTGTTTTTTTCTTTATTTCTTCAATAAAAAATCTAGATAATTCATAAGCTTGATCTCTATGCTTACAAGCTACTGCAATTAAAATACTGATTTCTCCAAGAAGTATATGTCCTTTAATATGTTCTATAAATACGACTTGATCATCGAACTTAAATTTAGATATAGAACTTTTATATATCTCCTCAAAACTTTTAATTACCATTTGATCATGGCTATCATATGTCATACCAGTTACTTTTTTGTTATTATTTTGGTCTCTGACTGTTCCAACAAAATAAATTGAAGCTCCACATTTACTAGACGCTATAAATTTTTCAGCATTTGAAAGTTTTATTTTTTCTTTTTTAATATCTACAACTTTTGCATGAAACATTATCCACCTCCTATAGGAGGTATTATTCCAATTTTTTGATCTTTTGTAATTTTATAATTATCCTTAATAATATTATTTTCTTCTGAACAAAATGCTGATCTTTCTACTATCTTTTTAAATTTTTCATTTCCTTTAAAATTTTCATCTAAAAAATGAATAATTTCATTCCTTAAGTCTTTAACTTCTATTTGATCTTTGATAAAAAATTCTAAATATTCTTTATTACTAAATTCTCTGCTAGCACCAAATAATTCGAGTGTAATTTTCATTTATAAAGGTTTAATAAATATTTTAAAGTTAGCTCATATATCTTCTAAAAACTCTGGTAATCCATCTGGGTTTTTCCATAAACCACTTTTTCCACCTTCTTTAATTAATAATTTCACATTATTTATTTCAATATTGGGGTTTACTATTTTGCTAAGATCATAAATTGTAATTAATGCTGCGTTAACACCCATAATAGCCTCCATCTCCACACCTGTTTTTGCAAATGCAGAAACTGTACAAAAAACTTCTAAAGAATAATCTTCTTCATGCATGATAATTTTTGTAGCAGTATGATCTATTGGTAGAGGGTGACACAAGGGAATGAGTTCACTTGTCTTTTTTACTCCTAATACTGCTGATATTTCAGCTAGAGCAACTGGATCACCCTTAGGCATTTCTTTATTATTGATTAAATTAAATACTTCTTTTCCAACAAAAATTTTTCCTGATGCTAAAGCTCTCCTATAAGTTTCTAACTTTGAAGAAACATCAACCATATTAAAAGAGTTTTTTTTAAAAAACTCTCTTGCCCAATCTTTTAATTCATTTTTACTTATAACTTTTAAAGTTTTCATTATCCTCCTGTGCTTGATAAATTAGGAGTAATTCCAGTATCTCCTATCTCTAAGTGATGAGATGCTTTTTTATGATGTAATTGTGAAATTATAAGGTCTACTAATTCTTTTTTTTGATTATCATTTTGCAACAAATGTCTAATACTTGTTCCAGTGTTTCCAAATAAACATAATCTTAAATCACCACGTGCCGTTATCCTTAGTCTGTTACATGTTTTGCAAAAATCTTTTGAGTAAGGAGCAATTACACCAAATTTACCCTCAAAATCTGGATGTATATAATTCAATGATGGACCAGCATTTTTTCCATAAGTCTGATATAGCCAATTATTTTTATTTAGATATTCTTTAAATTTTTTAGCTTGTACATGGTTTTTTTTAAAATACTCCCTATTATCCCCAGTTTCCATCAGTTCAATGAACCTAAAATCAATTTTGTTATCTTTTATAAAATTTGAAAATATATCAAAATCTTTATCTGTATCATTAACCCCTTTTAGCAAAACAGCATTTACTTTAATGCTCTTAAAATTTAAATCTTGAAGAATTTTTATTCCAGTTAAAATTTCAGGAAGTCGATCATGACCAGTAAGATTTTTAAAAGTTTCTCTCTCTAAACTATCGATACTGATATTAATACCATCTAATCCTGAATTATGTAATTGTTTTGCAATTTTATCTAATCGGTAACCGTTTGTAGTCATTGTTACTTTTTCAATTTTTGAATTTTGCTTCATATCTTTAAGAATATCAAAAAAGTCTTTTCTAACAGTTGGTTCTCCACCGGTTAGTCTTATTTTACATACACCTAATTCTGAAAGAGCTTTTGTTAGTTTTGATATTTCTTTTGCACTCATAAAACTTCTATTGTCTCCTGGGGTTTTCTTATATCCTTGTGGCAAGCAGTATGTGCACTTATAATTACACACATCTGTGATTGAAAGTCTTATGTAAGGAAATTTTCTACCAAATTTATCTTGTAGTTCCATCAAATTTATTTACCATATTAATAAATTAATAAAAATAAGTATTTTAACTTACACCTAATTTTATATTTCTATTTACGTTGATATCAATTAATTTTGGTTTTGCTAAATTTAGGTTAGACATAAGTTCTACATACTCATCAACATTTTTAACCTGTAGTCTTGGATTAAATTTTCTTTCATTACCAATTGTACTGAACTCTTTACCGTTATAATCATGCCCTGGATATAATAGGGTATCTTCAGGTAATTTTAACAATTTGTTAAATATTGAGTTATAAGCATCTTTTGAATTTCCATTTTGAAAATCGGTTCTGCCTGTACCATTAATTAAAAGAGTGTCTCCAGAAAACAAATAATTATCCATCAAAAAACTGTAACTGTCAGAAGTATGACCAGGCGTATACATTGCTTTGATTTTTATTTGATCAATTGTAATTATTTCATCATCTTTTACTTTAATTTCTACAGCATCTGCAGGTGTATGTTCCCCCATAAGTGTAGAGCAATTTGTTGCTTGCTTTAGTTTACCTGCACCAGTTACATGATCAGCATGAATATGGGTATCTATTACTTTAACTAGTTTTAAATCTAATTCTTGAAGTAAATTGATGTAGCTTTCAACATTCTCAATTACTGGATCAATTATTACTGCCTCGCGACCTTTTGCCGATGCAACTAAATAAGTATAAGTCGATGATTTATTATCGAAAACTTGTCTAAAAATCATATATCATTAGTATCAAATTATAATGAATACCTCTACATTTCATTGGTCTTGTAGACATACTTGGAAAAGAAGCGCAAAAAATACCGCTTGGTGTGTACTTGGTTGTGCGATTGGAGACTTTGGAACAATATTATTTTTTCAATTAACTCAAATTCCTTTTCCAGTTTTAGGAATAATGATTTTAGCAATCATCAACGGATTGATTACAAGTATTATTTTAGAAACAATAATTTTAATGACACAAAATTTTAATTTTGTTAACGCATTCAAAACTGCTTGTGGAATGAGTTTAATTTCAATGATTAGTATGGAAATCATGATGAATTTAACTGACTATGTTTTAACTGGAGGAGCAATTTTAACATGGTGGGTAGTACCAATAATGCTGATTGTAGGTTTTTTAACTCCTTGGCCTTATAATTATTGGAGATTAAAAAAATTTGGAATTGCTTGTCATTAAGATTAAAGAATTCTTTTTAATAAATTTTCCCCAAAAAATAGTTTGTGAATTATAACAGCAGTTATATGAATTACTATTAAAGCTATAAGGGTATAATTTGAAAGAATATGAATTTCATAAAACTGATCTGCTAAATCAAAATTTTCATTAATCTGAATTTCTCTAAATAATATTGTTAACGTTTCCCCATTAAATAATTTTTTTAATATTCCTGAAATTGTTATTGATAAAATTGCTATATATAAAAGAACATGGTTCATTTTTGCTAGAAACCTTTGTCCTTTAAAAATACTTGGATCTAATTTTGGAGTTGGATTAAGTATATTATTTATTAACCTTATTATTATTATGTAAAAAACAGTTAAACCTAGCGTAACATGTATATCTTCAATAGTTATTCTTTGTTCACCAAAATCTAAATCAACTAGATAAAATCCCAAAGGTATTTGTATAACAAGAATAATTACGCTGAGCCAATGTAACACCTTTGAGATAATTCCATACTCTGTTATGGTGTTAATTACATGCATAATTTATTTAATCATATAAAAAAATATATTAAAATAATTTTATTCTCAATTTTAAGCGTATTTTTCGTCTCATCTAGCAATGCTGAGTTAACAGTTGAAGAAATTATTAAAAGTCGACAAGCATTGTTTAGTAAAAACTATAGTACAGCTAAAAGGGTTCAAGCGCTCTCTTCAAAAGGAGATTTTGAAAAAGCAAAAAAACTTATGATAGAAATGAGTGAAAATTATAAAGTTTTAATAGATCTATTTCCCGAAAATACACAAGAGGGTTTTGATACTGAGGCTTTACTTACAATTTGGGATGAAAAAGATGACTTCAATGCATTAATGCAAAAAGCCTCTAATGATATGACAAAACTTGTATCAGTAATCGAAGATGCAGATAATATTCGAGGTACATTAACTAAATTTATGTGGAGTAATTGTAAGGCTTGTCATAGTAGGTACAGAGAAGAGCATTAGTAACTAAGCAAGAATGATACCTCAAAAAGTTAAAGATCATATCGAAGAATATATTAGCCAAGAAGTTTATGTTCAAATCGCAATAATTAAGGGCAAAGAAAAAATTTCAACAGAATCAGCTATAGATAGGTATTTTAACACAAATCACTTTAGAGATTTTTCAGAAGGTAAACCATATTTTCATTTCATTGATGGATTAAGAGATAAATGTCTTGGTAAACTTAAGAATTCTCCTATGAGAGACAAGGAAACCAAGGATGAGACTATGAAATTATTACAAAAAAAATTAAACAGTTTAACTGAAGATGAGCTTGAGGACACATATTGGGAAATAGAAACTGGAGAATTTTTTTCAGGAGAACAAATAAAAGAACTTGAAAAAAATTGTAGTGAATTAATTAAAGAGCTTGATCTTTTAAATAAAAATAAAAAAGAAGTTCAAAAAACCATCATGAGTTTTTGTGAAAACTACGAAAAGTTGTGTCAAAAAAAATACCCAGAAGCTCCACTTCCACTAGAAATATTAAAATCTGTAAATTAATTATTTTTAAGGGTTCGCTCTTTAAGATTATACCTAAAGAGCTCCCTTATTTTGCCTCTTTGGCATTTAAATCCAATTGGATTCATTATGTTTTTTAAGTTTTTTGATATTTAAAATTGTTCAGCTAAGTATCAGGTGGTGAAAGTATTAACATAAACCTCCTTCTTTAAAAAAGTTAATTATATTTAATACAATTTCAATAAATTTATTTACATTTTATGCAAATATATTTATTGAATACAACCTATGCCTTTGATAGCTTCTCGATATTCAGTTAACTTAAATTTTCATTAATCATCAAAATAATTTTTATTAAAAAATGAAAATAGCATTTATTGGCACAGGTTTAATGGGCTATCCAATGGTTAAAAATCTTGTTGAAAATAAATTAAAGGTAAACGTTTATAGTAGAACTATTGATAAGGCAAAACCATTAGAAAAATATGGTGCAAAAGTTTTTAATTCATTAAGTGGAGCTATTAAAAACGTTGATATTATTATTACCATGTTGACTGATGATCGTGCTGTTCACAATGTCTTAGGAAGCAAAGAATTCCAAAATACAATAAAGCCTTCATCTGTTGTAATTGATATGTCTTCTATTAATCCTAAAACTGCAATTAAATATTTCAAATTATTAAAAGCTAAAAAAACTAATTTTTTAGATGCACCAGTATCTGGCGGAACAATTGGAGCAAAAGAAGGAAGTTTAGCGATAATGGTCGGGGGTAATAAAAAAATTTTTGATAAAATTTTTCCTATTTTGAAAGTTTTAGGAAACCCAACATTAGTTGGGCCTGTTGGTAGTGGTCAAATAGCTAAACTTGCTAATCAAATTATTGTTGGAATAACTATTGGAGCAGTAGCAGAGGCAATTTTTTTATGTGAAAAAACAGGGGTTGATGCGAATAAATTTATTAAAGCATTATCGGGGGGTTTTGCTGATGGAAAAATACTCCAAAATCATGGGAAAAGAATGATAGATAAAAACTTCTCTCCAAAAGGTAAAGTCTCAACTCATCTTAAAGATATGAACAATATTTTAAATTGTGCGCATGAGTTCAAAATTAAGTTGCCAATTTCAAATTTAATTAAAAAGATGTTTAAATCATTAGTAGATCAAGGTCATTATAATGATGATCACAGCGCTTTGTATAAGGAAATAAAAAAAATAAATAATAATTTATAAATTATATTTTCTTTTTAAATGTCTTAATTTACCTTCGGTGCTATCATAATCAATATAACAACCTTGTAAAAATCTTTCGCCGTCTTTCGTTTTATAAGCTGTTCTACCATGGAGTAACCTGTGATTATCCATCATCATCAGATCATTTGGTTTAAGTCTAAATTCTATTCTATATTTTTCTGAATTATACATTTCAGATAGCTTTTTTCTAGCATGATAATACATATCTAAATCTTCTTTATCTAAAATTGGTACATAGTCTAGTCTAGGACTAAATCTTACTTGCTTAAAACTTTTATCATCATGAAGTTCAATTAAAGGAGAAATTGTTTCCAAAATGACTTCTTTATCTATAAATTTAAACCTAACTTTTACTTCAGTTAATATTTTATAAAATTCAGGGTATTGAGCTTTTAAATCTTCAGTAACTGTATAACCATCAACCAATGTTGATAATCCTCCTGAAACTTCACTTTCTATACAATGTAAAAGTTGAATACATGGAACAGGATTTCTATAAGGGTTGTCAGTATGAGGTGCCAAAGCTAATGACGTATAAGCAAGATCGTTTGGATCAGGTTTAGATTTTACGTCAAAATATTCACCAAAATTTGTTCTACGAACACTGCCTATAGAATTTGCAAATTCAACAATGTAATTTTTAGATGTTGGAATATTTTTTACTATAACAAAACCATATTTGTAAAATGAAACAAGCAGATCATGCATTTCTTTACTTTCATAAAAATCTTCTTGGAATTCAAAATTTTTAATATTTTTTAAAGAGGAGTCCCATTTTATTTTTTCAATAGATTTTATTACAATATCTTCTTTAGAAAACTCAGAAGTAATTTTATCAATTTCTAGTTTTGAATTAACACCATCATTAAAATCAACTTCTAAGTATTTTTCATTAATGTTAACTTTGTTTATTGAAACATCATTACTTAAAAAGGTAGGATCAAAAAGTCTTTGCTGAGTACCTTTATCTAAATATTTCTCACCATTAACTCTTTCTCTTAACCAGAATGGGTGAATTTCTTTTTTTTCAGACCCATTATTAAAATATACCTTATTTTCAATTAGCTCGATTTTCATACTTATAAGATAAGGATTATTTAAAATTTAACTTTAATCAACATAAATTAAATAGTAAGAGTTCATTGTGAAAAAATTTGATACAAAAAAATATCCAATATATGCAGGCTTTTTAAATAAACTTGGTAAAGATTTAACCAAGTTTTATTACGCCAAGTTAGATAAGCCATTCAAGATAACCAACAAGATGAAAGGCAAAGGTTACGACCCTGTAACAACATCAGATAAAGCCTTTGAAAAATTTATAAGATCTAAAATTTCAAAAAAATTCCCAAATCATCAAATTATAGGTGAGGAATATGGCCATAAAAATACAAAGAGTGAGTTTTCATGGGTGATTGATCCAATTGATGGAACCAGATCATACGTTGTGGGTAATCCTAGTTGGAGCAATCTTGTTTCACTTAATTTTAATGGAGAGCCTGTTTTAGGACTAGCTAATTTTCCAAAAATGAAGAAATATTATTTAAACTTAAATAAAAACTCAGCATATGTTTTTGAAAATAATAAAAAAAGAAAACTTAAAGTTAACTCAAAAATAAATTTTACGAATGCAAAATTGGCTGCTGCTTTTCATAATCAATTATCTTTAAAACAACAATCTAAAATTAAAAAATTTATAAAGAGAATGCAATTTCCTTGTTTTGATGCATTGACTTATTGCCAATTAGCAGAAGGTAGACTTGAAATGGTTGCACAATGTGCAAATAAGATTTGGGATATTCATCCAATAATTCCAATTGTGAGAGCAGCAGGAGCAATAGTAACCACATGGGGTAACAAAAACCCTCTAGCTGGAGGTAATATTATTATTTCAAATAATAAAGCCAATCATAAAAAGATTTTAAAATTATTAAAACCATTAGCCGAATGATACCGGAAAGAGCACAAGCAATTCTAGATTTATGGTTTAAAGAAACTCCTTCTGAAATGCGTTTTAAAAAAGATGAAAAATTTGATCAAAAAATTAAAGATAATTTTTTAAAAGATTATGAACTTGCTTGTCAAAATGAATATGATGATTGGCAAGATAATCCTATGAGTTGCCTGGCGTTAGTAATTTTATTTGATCAGTTTTCAAGAAATATGTTTAGAAATGACAAAAAAGCTTTTGCTCAAGATCAAAAAACTAGATTGATTGTAAATGATGCAGTTTATTCAGGTTATTTAGAAGCTATGAATGTAAATCAAAGATTTTTTATGTTGCTACCTTTAATTCATAGTGAGGAAATCAGCGATCATGAAATGGCATATTACTTATTAAATAAATATTTAAGAGAGCACGAAGGATACAATGAAATAAAAAAATTTTGGCAAGATCATACAAAAGCAATCAGACAATTTCATAGATATCCTCATAGAAATGAAATTTTAGAAAGAGAGTCTACTGAAGAAGAATTAGAATTCTTAAAAGGTCCAAACCCTTCTTGGTAAAATGAATTTAGAATTTATTTTCAAAGTTATAGATAAAGATGAGTGGGAAAAGGCCAAACAATCTGGAACTTATGGTGGTTCAGAAAAAGACCTTAAAGATGGATATATTCACTTTTCAGAAGAGGATCAGGTAGAGGAAACTTTAAATAAACATTACCCCAAAAAAGAAAATCTAGTCTTGTTAAGAGTAAATGCTTTTAAGCTTGAACATTTATTGTGGGAGCAGGCATCAAATGGAGATATGTATCCTCATTTATATTCACCTTTAGATACTAGTACAGTTGTTAATGAATATGAATTACCATTGAATGAAGACGGAAGACATGAGCTTCCAGACATTTTAAAAAAATATCAGTTTAGTCGTCCAAGATAATTAACCATCAAAACTCCGATTACTATCAATATTAAACCAATTATTGAATATAAATTCGGAACTTGATTATATTTAATTACTCCAACTATAACTGTAGCAATTATAGTTAGTCCAGCAAATGAAGCATAAGTTATACCCATTGGAATATTTTTCATTACCAATGAAAGTGTGTACATACATAATACAATTGTGATTGCTGTAATTATACTTGGAAAAAGAAGAGTAAAGCCCTCAGCACTTTTAGCAAAACTATTTGAGGTAACACCCAAAAAAACTGCGATGCCTAAAAATAAATATGAAGTTGCAAGACTCATTTCGAGACTTTAAATGAATTTAAGGAGAATATATAGAATTATTTAAGAGACCATTTAATTGCATCTTCCATTCTATCATCTCCCCAAAAGAGTTCATTTTTTACAATAAAAGATGGGCTACCAAATATTCTATTTTCACGAGCTGAGTTTGTGTTTTCGTTATATTTTGTTTCTATATCCGATGATTTTGCTTCAGTAATAATTTTATCTTTATCCAATTTTAATTCTAAGCAAACTTCCGAGATGCTTGGTTCGATGGCTGGTTCTTTACCTTCTTGAAACCATTTTTTATAAGTATGAATAACAAATTTTTCTCCCCAACCTTTTTGAAAACCAAGGATTGCAATTTGGTTTGCTAAATCAAATTCTGATAATGGATAGGGAACTGGCGTTTTAGCAAAAAAACCATAACCTTCAGCTCTTCTTTCAATATCTCTCCACATGTAATTAACTTTATTCATTTTATCCTTTGGAAAGGGGATGTTGTTCATCTCTTTCATGATCGCTCTTACTGAAAAAGGTTTCCAGTTAAATTTTACTTGATGTTGTTTTTCAACATTAAGTATTCTAGTTACAGATAGATAGGTATATGTGCTTCCTATCGAAAAATAAAAATCAATTTCACTCACTTATTTTGGCATAGGTGTAGCACCAGTTTCTAAACTAACAATTTTCCCATTATCATATTTATAAACTGCCATTACAGCCTCTACATTTCCATCATCAAAAGTAACAAATGAATGATGAACACCAACTTCGTCATTTTCATAAACAACTCTTACTTTATCTTGATTTATGTCACCGCTCATTGCCCATTTGATAACATCACCTTTGCCTAAAACATTTCCTGACTTATGCATTGTGAATTTAAAATCATCATGCAAAAGATCATTCATCATTGCTTCATCTTTATTTTTTATTGCAGCACTATATTTTTCTAATATAGACATATTATTCCTTTCTATTTATTCACCTGGTTTTTTATAACTTTTTGAAACATCAGCTGCCTTTTTAAATGCACTGTTATAATCAAATACTTCATGAACCATCAAATCCGACATCATTCCACTATTTAGAACAGTTACTTTCATAGCAAGAACACTTTCGTAATCTCCTTCAACGCAGAAAAGAACATCAAAACGTCCTCTTAACCATTCATAACTTATAGCTTTTACTCCTAAGCCATCACACATAGATTTCATTACTGCACCTCTATCTGCAGCTGGGTCAGCATGCATTTTTTTTAATAACTCAGGACTTGCCTTTCCAATTACATAAAATTTAGACATTATTCACCCCACATTCCATGAAATTCATATACTACTGCTGGTTTATCTCCAACAACCCATCCATCATGACCTGGTTGTATTGAATATGCATCACCAGCTTTATAAGTTAGTTCAGTTCCATCATTATGTTTTGCACAAACGGTACCTGAGATAATTATACCAAGATGTGTAGCTTGACAGCTGTCGCCACCAACTGTTGGCTTTATGTCTTTTGACCATTGCCAACCAGGTTGCAAAGTAAGTTTCATCAATCTTTGATTTCCAACTTTGACCGCTTCAATTTTAGCATTATTAAAAT